>JANNYY010000158.1:0-1724 GCA_031410355.1 Chitinophagaceae bacterium
AAACATTCCCCGGTTGCAGTTACCAATGAAACCAGTATTACAGAACCGTTGCTCTCTGATCGGGAAATGGAAATACTGGTTTCATTGGTAACTGCAACCGGGGAATGTTTAAGCAACCCGATTGTCTTTCTCGCAATGGCAGGGCTCATGGGTATGCCATTATATTCAACAACTGTGGTTATTGCATCAATAATATTTACTGCGGTATCATCTTTCAGCAAATATCCTCCGGCACCCGCTTTAATGGCCTCAAATATTTTTTCATTGTCTTCAAATACGGTGAGTACTATAAATTTTATATCAGGATAAGCAGCAGAAGCAATACTGATCGTTTGTATGCCATCCATCACCGGCATTTCCAGGTCCATTAATACTACTTGCGGATGTTTTTCAACTGGCAAGTGCTTTAATTGTTCCAGGAAATCATGCCCATTCTTTGCTTCCAGTACCAGTTCAATTTCTTTATAATACATGATCTTTTCTTTAACCGTAGTACGGTTGATCTGTTTGTCATCAGCTATGGCGATCCGTGTTGGCATAAGACAAATTTCAAATTTCTGTTTCTACATTACAATACTCCCCTGCGATTATTTTTTTTAGCTTAAATTAATACTAATTTTCCAGCCTCTTGATTAATACAATAAAATATATCAGCCGGTGTTGCCGGATATTTCTTTTGCCTGCAATGCTCTGTGCAAGTGCTTGCTTATATGCACAATCTCCACATCCGCTAACCGAATATAGCACTGAAAACGGGTTAAGCCTTAATTCGGTGAATGACCTGCTTTTTGATAAGCAGGGTTTTCTGTGGGTTGCCACAGCCGATGGCTTACAAAGATTTGACGGTTACAGTTTTCAAACCTTCAGACATGATGAGTCAAATAAAAAAAGCATACCGGAAAATGCCGTATCAGTAATTTATGAAGACGGGAATGGTAATTTATGGATCACCGAACGAGCCCATATTGTATTCAAGCCAAAAGGCAGGTTCGAATTCATTGATCTTACGCCGGCTTTCCCGGCCTTTACTTTTAAATTCCCTCTTTATTGTGTTGGCGAAACAGATTCATGTGTCTGGATCATAGATTATCCCGAGGGTATTTATGCAGTGAATAAAAACACACTCAAAGTAAAAAAATTAGATTCCTTTCAGGCTTTTACAAATAAAGATGGAATTTTCATGTTAACACGATCACGTTCAAAAGATGAAAGTTGCTGGTTTAGAAAAGGAACAGATAAAATGAGCGACCTGTTTACCATTACTGCTGATGGCATCAGGCAATTCCCGAATATCAATAAAATAAATGTGCTTTTCCTGGTACCGGAAAAAAAAGACAGCCTGTTGATCATAACAGATAAAATGGCTTATAAAGCACCGGCACATGATCCGTTTTGGGTTTCACAAATATTAACAACTACATTTAATGCAGCCGATTTTGATAACAGGTATTTGATCCCCAGGGTGGCCGGCAAAAATAAATTTTTCCTTACAGGCACAAAAGCAATATGGCTATATGATGCAGGCTCGCAAAAGATCACACCGTTTCCTTACACCGAATATTTTTCAAGTGATCTTATACGCTACCTGTATGTAACTGCAACAGACGGCCATGAGAACAGCTGGCTGGGTTATAATGGCATCGGTGGTATCAAAGTGATCTCCCCAAAAAAATTCGGCTTATTTAAAAGGCCTGATAAAAATGCTTTGCCTTATTCTCTCGCTG
>JANNYY010000159.1:0-1979 GCA_031410355.1 Chitinophagaceae bacterium
ACCAACCACTTCCACCTGTACTTCTTTGTAGCCGCCTACTGTTCCTTCACTTTCGCTAAGGATAGCTGTTTTCCAGCCTTTCTTCTCACAATATTTTAAATACATCCGCAGCAGGTCGCCGGCAAAAAGAGAAGCTTCATCACCACCCGTGCCTGCACGAATTTCAAGTATCGCATTCTTTTCATCATAAGGATCTTTAGGGATCAGCATATTGCGCAGTACCTTTTCCAGGGTGTCTTTCTTTTCTTCCAACCCTGGTAATTCTCCTTTGGCAAGATTGCGCATTTCCTCATCATCGCCATTCAGCACTTCTTTGTTAAACTCAATATCATCAAGCAGTTTAACGTACTCGTTGCGGGCATTCACAATTTTTTCCAGGCTGCGGTATTCTTTACTGGTTGCAGTAAACTTTTTGTTATCGCTCACAATCTCCGGGTTGGTAAGTGCAACGCCCAGGTTGTCGAATCTTCCTTTTATAGCATCTAATTTATCTAACATAGTAAGGCTCCCTCCCGAACTTCGTTCCTTCCCTTTTCAGGGAACCCCCAAGGGGGAGGGTGTTTGTGTTTTGTTATTAATTTTGTTACAGGCTTTTGTACAAGAATTAAACATCGTCCCCGCCGCGGCGGGGCTCACTTGTACTGCATACCTTTGCTGAGCTTTAATTGTGTTTTGCCTGTACATGGTCAGACGAGGTCGCCAGGCCATGTACGGGCGGCAAATTTACAATATATCAACCAATCAATTTGTACAGAAAATTTTCGGCAGATTATATTTTTAACGGATACCAAATGCTGCAGCAACAGGTGCTTGTTACTGATGCAGCAGGAAATATTGTGGATGTTATTGCTGAAGAGGAAGCTGGTGAAGGCATTGAGAAACTAAACGGGATACTTTGTCCGGGTTTTATTAATGCACATTGCCACCTGGAGTTATCGCATTTAAAAGGCCATATACCTAAACATACCGGACTGGTTGATTTTGTGTTTAAGGTTATTAATGAACGGCATTTTGCTGATGATGAAATATTAGCAGCCATTGAAGCGGCAGAAAATGACATGCAGCGGAATGGCATTGTTGCCGTGGGAGATATCTGTAACAATACGCTCACCATTCCTCAAAAAAGCAAAGGCAGGTTAGCGTATCATAATTTTATTGAAGCCGCCGGTTTTTTACCTGCATTTGCAAAAGAAAGGTTTGATAGATCAGTAGCAATTCTTGGCGAATACCGGGCAACGAACAACGCACAACCATCAACTCTTAATCCACATGCGCCATATTCTGTATCAACGGAACTTTTTGGGATGATCAATAATTTGCCCAACAATAATTTAATAACCATTCACAACCAGGAAACCGCAGCCGAAAATGAATTTTTTGAAAAAGGCACCGGAGATTTTTTGCGGCTGTATAACCAAATGGGTATTGATATTTCGTTTTTTAAACCCAGCGGAAAATCGAGCCTGCAAACCTGGCTGCCGCATTTTACAAAAGAACAAACCATTATTCTGGTACATAATGTTTACACTTCAGAAGAAGACCTATCGTTTGTAAAACGATCAACGAAAAACGATCAACGGTCAACCTTTTTCTGTCTTTGCCCGAACGCCAACCTCTATATTGATAATAACCTGCCCGATGTAAATATGCTGATGCTGCATACAGATAATATTGTTTTAGGAACTGATAGCCTTGCATCAAATGACCAGTTAAGTATTTTGGAAGAAATTAAAACGCTGCAAAATAATTTTAAGGAACTGGATTTAGCAACGCTGCTGAAATGGGCTACCAGCAATGGTGCCAGGGCATTGCAATTGAATGGCAGGCTGGGTAGTTTTGAAAAAGGGAAAAAGCCAGGTGTGATACTGATTGAAAATGATTTTGAAAAAGCAACCAGGATTCTTTAATTGGTCTGGGAAAGATTAATCACCACCACCACATCCTCCACTGCATCCGCTACATCCACCCGCATCACCACC
>JANNYY010000160.1:0-12713 GCA_031410355.1 Chitinophagaceae bacterium
TGACGAAATCATAAGTTCTTACTACGACCGGGAAGCCAACCAGTTGATTGCACTGGATAAACTGGGTTTTGTGGTGGTTTGGGATCTTTCTAATTTTTCAATTCTGAACAAATTTCAGTTGCCACCTGAAAGCGCTTTTGGCGATACCAAAAAACAGGTAATGAGTAAATATGAAGTAAAGGCTTATGACAGCGTGATCACTATACTCAATCCAAAAAATCTTTACAATACAAAAAACGGCGAACGCCTGGTGGATGTGTACGACAGAAGAACCGGCACCTTTAAAACCCAAACCCGCATTGGTAAAATAAGTAACCTCGCCTTTACCAAAGACAATGCTCAACTGGCAGTTGTTGTTACCACCACCAAATCGGGATATGATGAATTGTTTACCGAAGGGCGCATTGTAAAAACTTATTCCGAATCAAATTCAATTACTGAAACAACAGATGCCGTGGTGAGCTGCTTACAGCTTGATGAAAAAAAGAACCGGTTTGCAATAGGTTATGAAAATGGAAAAGTAGAGATCAGGAACCTGCAAACATTAAAGCTAATTAAAAGCTTTAACGACTTTGCAGGTGATGATGAAAAAAACATCAACCAGGTAGCATTTATACCCGGCTCGGATAATGTGGCTTTTGCTGCTGAGCGTTCAGGAAAAATAATTATCAGAAATGGCAGAACAGGCGCTTTTATTGATTCGATGAAATTAGAAACAGACACCGATTACAGGATCGCCGTATCGCCTTCCGGAAAATATGTTTCGGCCATTCGGTCGGGTTTTTATTACCTGTTTGTGCATGACCTGGAAAAGAAAACAACTGAAAAAAAGCTGTTGCATGATTATCAAAACGGACTTTCTTTCTTCTTCAACGAGGTTTTTTTTATCAACGATAATATTATGGTCGCATCTGGCAAGGGTGGCATGCAGGGCCAGGTTAATAATCTTCATGTAAATGGCATTGGCAATGCAGGTGCCTACATGGGACTTATAGAATTAAAAACCAGTATCCCCTCGTTAAATCTAAATATTACCACAGCCAACCCATGGATAGAATCTTATGGAGTAAGAATACTCAAAGGATCGCCTTTAGAAACAATCATGTATAGCGCTTTTTCGGATGAATATATTTATACTGACCCTTCAAAATTAATTTTAAAAACGGGATCACTATACGGTATTAAAGAGGAGTTTACCCGGTTTTTAGAAAGTAAAAACATTTTAAACAAGGGGGTTGCGCCTTTATCGAAAGTTGGCAGCAATACCGCTCCTGATCTTGTAACGCCCACTATAGCCGGTATGTTGTATAACAAACAGGCCGCATACGGTGACAGAGATAGTTTCTTTGTTGCTTTTTACAATATGGCAAAAGATAGTTTTGTTGGCTACTCCCGGCTGGTACTGCCGGAAAAAGAAGCGCCTTATTATTCTATGCTGGGTGTTTTATCCAGCAGGTCAATCAGTTTCTTTAATCATACATTTAAAAATGTCGCAGGCCGCAAAGAGACAGGCCTTGTGGTATTTTCGGAAACAGGAGAAAAGTTGCTGGAAGATACCATGGTAAATACGTACAGCAATAAAACCATCAGTATTTCTGCCGACGGACAATCTATCGCTTATCAAAGAGAACCGGGTACAATAACCATACGTTCATTAAAAGACTTTTCCATTACCCATACTATAAGAACAGGTTTTAAAAAAATATTTGGTGAAAATGTTTCGGGGTATGCTTTACCCCAGTTCCTCGCCGCTAAACCCGGCGTACTGCTGCATGAAGCATATAAGGAAGTTAATCGTAATCGAATATTCTGCGTTCTTTCAACTGATTTAAGTACAAAAAAAACGGATACCGTTATTTCCATAAACCTCCGCCCCATTTATTACGAACCGGACAGTACAGGCAGTCTGCTTACCATGCTCTATAATTACGATTTTTCCGATTCCATATTTAATGATGACGTGGCCGTACAAAAACTGGTAGAACAGAATTTGAAACCAGTTTTTAAACCAACTGTTAATTTGTATGATAAAGAAAAAAAGGATTTTGTAAATTATATACATACCGGCAATTCGGGTAATTCCTATGCATCACTTCGCGGCAATTGGTTAACAGTGCTGCAGAACGATGGACAACTTCTCTATTTTAATATCAAAGAAAAAGATAGCAAAATATCACATCTTATTGATGGAAACATTCAGGCACTTGTGGCAGACAGCTTTTATTATGCAAACCCTGGGTTAGTACCGCTCATTAAATTTAAAACCCCCTCGCAATCATTTGCAGCAGCACAGGCAGATGTTTTTCTAAATCGTCCGCATACTGTTTTGCAGCAATTGGGCTCGGGCAGCGAATTTATAAAACCTTATCAACTGGCATTTGAAAAAAGGCTTAACCAGCAAAGCCTAACCAACCAGAATTTCAGGTCATGGCTTACCACATCAAATACGGTAAGCGTGAGTGGTGTACCGCAATCTTTTATAGAAACAGATCAAAAAGAAGTGATACTCCCCTTACAATTTAATGCAGAGAAAAGCAGCATCAGCAAAATACATGTTCAGGTAAACGGACAGCCGGTATTTGGTAAAAAAGGTTTAAATACAAAGAAGGCACTTGCCGACGGAAAGATAGCGCTTGAATTAAATGTCAATGACAATTACATAACCCTGGTTGCCGAAAAAGAAGATGGCATGCAACTGGACCCGGTTAAATATTATTATTACTACAATCCCCAAAATTATAAATTACCAAAGTTGTATTTCTTTTCGGCAGGCGTATCCAATTATAAAGACAGTACTTATAACCTGAAATATGCGGCGAAGGATGCGGCCGATATTTTACAAGCTTTTAAATACAAAAGCTATGATACCATTATTTACAACGTATTGCTTGATAAAGAAGTTACCAAACAAAATATAAATAAATGGGCTAAACAAATTGAAAGTGCCGGTGTAGAAGATATAGTAATTGTTTATTTTGCCGGGCACGGATTACTGGATGTAAAAAATAATTTTTATTTCGCCGTACATGATATGGATTTCCAGGTGCCTGAAAAAAGCGGGCTGTCTTATGAAAATATTTTAGACCTCATGGACAAAAGCCCTTCACGTAAAAAGATTTTATTGCTGGATGCCTGCCACAGCGGTGCGTTTGACAGGTCGGAACCTAACCAGCCGGTAAACCCGGGGACAGCCGGTGTGGGTACGATTGTAAATAACGAAAAACGGGGAGTGAAGATAAATAATAGTGGAAATAACCAGCTTTCAGAGTTGCAAGCTTTTATATTTATGAACCAACTCTTTACCGACTTTTCGAATGACATTGGGATTGACGTCATTGCGGCTTCGCTGGGCAATAGCTATGCACTTGAAATGCAAAGTTTAAAGAACGGGTTATTTACTTATGCCATGATACGGGCGGTTGCATTAAGCATGGCGGCGCAGAATGAATCAGGAAATATAACCATGACCCAGGTAAAAGAATATGTTGAAAAAGAAGTAAAACGGTTAAGTGATGGTGCCCAGGTTCCCAGTATCCGGTCAAAAAATATCCAGAGCAATTTGATAACCTTTTTTCAATCCTGGAAAATAACAGCAGATAACAGCCAACAGGAATTTTTGGAAAAATATAAATAATAACGAACTTAATTTTATTGTAGGCCAAAATGTGCAGGTTGTAATTCAAGCAAAAGAAACTTTAATCGAGATTTACATTATCTATCATCCTATGTTGTATAAGCTACTATTACTTTTTATCTCAGTATTTCCCCTCTTTAGCCATTCCCAGGTTACACTTAATAACAACGATACTGGAAATATATACAGAATATATAGCAACCAGGTGGAGTCTCTGCTTCAAACAAGGGGAATGCCGGCGCAGGAGATCAAAGAAATGGTAAAGATCTTTAATACGCAAAATATTGCATCAGATGAAAGCTTTGCCCAAATGTTGGGGAAACTATATCCCGCCAACAAGGGCATCGGTATTCTTTTTTATTTTTTTAACCAGGGTAAACTACGCCGCGTTTTTTTTGAACCGGGAAAAGTGATAGAGAAAAAAATTTTTTCAATTACCAAAGAAGAATTATTGCAGCTTAGTATCGACATGAATCATGTATTGGATCTCTATGAGAAATCAGATAAAAGAATGCCCCAAAAAAGAGGAGTAAAAATTAATACGGTACCGGGCACCAAAGGAATTACATATCGTTCTGTTATTCAAAAAGCTACCGCCTTATTATTACCTGACTCCTTTGATATAAAATACAAGCACCTGTTGGTAATTCCCGCTCTTAATATTGGCACTTTTCCTTTTTATCTTCTTACACCTTATCTAAAAGAGCGGGAACTAATTGAGAATTGCAGCGTAACTATGGTGCCGGGTGTATTTGATTTATTTGGATTAAGAATAAAAGTGATTAAGAAAGCTGCGGCCGTTGAGCCTGGGTTTGATGGTACGGAGCTCAGAAAATCCAGTTTTCTTTTTGAACATCCCCTCTTCGTTGCTAACCCGGTTTATCCTACAAATACAGAGTTTTATTATCCCGATTTGCCAGGTGCAAAATTGGAGATTAACAATGCAATAAAATATGCAAAAGATTATAAACTATTGGACAGTAGCAAGGCAATAAAAGATAGTGTGATAAAATATATGAAAGAAGCGAATGTGGTTTATTTTGCCACACATGGCATAGCCGATGAAGATAAACCAATGGAGAAAAGCTTTTTGGTATTAAGTGGCAATGATCCATTTCTTACTGCTAAAAATATCATGGAGCTGCGTAATAATAATTATTTAAAAAACGGGTTCCCTGCCATGGTGATCCTTTCGGCCTGCCAAACAGGTTTGGGCAAATCTATGGAAGCAGGAGTGGCCGGTATTGCCCGTAGCTTTCTTTTGGGTGGAAGCGATCATGTAATCATGAGCCTTTGGAACGTAGATGATAGTGCCACCGCATATTTAATGAACCGGTTCGTGTATCATCTTCAGGAACCTGAATTATTCATGCCCTCTGAACAATTAAGGCTAGCGATGCTGGATACCAGGGAAAAATTTTCCCTGCCATCACAATGGGCCAGCTTTTCATTATTCGGAATAGATTATTGAAACAATGCCTTAAAACTTTTTTAAAAATTTAATCTCCCCAAACCTTCCAATCCACCGCAATCGTTTCATTCCTGCTGGTTGGCTTTTGCAAACCATTGGTAAGTTGTACAACACGTTCGCCCACTATTTTTTTAAGCTCACTTATTTTCATGGAAGGGTATTTATTCATGGCTTCCAGTATGCTGTAGGTAAATACACCATTGGGCAGGTTATCTATGCCTTCAAGAGCAAACTCAGTGCCTGCTGCAGCGGAGATAATAGTTGCCCCCGTGCTTTTGCCCACGTTTACAAACAGGCTTTGCATTAGTTCAAAACTGTTTTTTAAACCAAGATGGCCACCTATTTTGTATGCAACAGGTTTAAGCCCTTTAATTAATTTTTTATCTGTTGCATCAAGAGCAATCAAATCATCCTTATCTACCTCACCGCTGTGGCAGGCATCTATCAGCATCAGCTTTTTACGTGCAGGAATGCTGTCTAATAAACTTTCCAGTTCATCATAAGGCAACCCGTTCTCTTCGGGTTTCTCAAAATTAACAGCATAGGTAGAAAGGTAATAATCAAAATCTTTACTTAGCATACCATGACCTGAATAGGAAATAATTACTTTATCATTAACTGTTGTTTGCAGTAGTTTTTGTTTTAAGGCCTTTACATTGCTGATGGTAACGTTTTCGTTGAATAAGGTATCAATGATGATGTCTTTATATTTTTCTTTTAGCTTTTTGCTAAGGTCCCTGATGTCTTTGGTGCTGTATTTTAGGTTGTATTTGCTGTCAGCAAATTGATCAATACCAATACCGATGAAATAAGTTTTTTCTGTTTGTTTAACTGCAGGCGTATAATTAATCTGAAGTGGCATGCGGTAGCTTTCGGTACCGTTCACATTGGTGATGGATGTTTCAATTTTATTCTCTCCCTGTGATAGGTTTATGGTAATAGTAGAATCGAAATTGTTTTTGTTTTTATTGCGAAGGCTGAGGCCACGCTGGCCATAAACTGGCGCTTCATTCACCCATACATTAAAGCGGTCGAGTTTATAAGTACTGTCATCACTTTTAATATCAAGTTTTAATTTGCTATCTTTTTGTTCAAATTCTATATTATCCCTGTTTGCAAAATCTGCTGCGGGCACACTGTAGTCGGCACGGAATGCTGTGGTATCAATACCTAGTTTTTTTATTCGCTTCTCATAAGCTTTGCGATATGATTTTATGAGAGCCGTATCGGTACTGCCAATCGCTTCAAGTACTTTATCGGGACGGTTGTATTTAACGTCGAGTTGCTCAAAAGTGACGACCTTAAAGTCGGTGGTAACATAGTGCAATAGTTTAGACGCGGAAGGAGTGCTGAAATAGTACCCCGAAGGAATTTTAAAAAGATAATTGCTGCTATCAAAATCGATAAAACTAAATAGTTCGTTGCCAGTGTTTAGTTTAATAAATCTAATATTTCCATCCGCATAGTAACTTCCCAGTTGCTTTTTTTCTGAAACGCTAAACAATGGCTTCTGCTTTAAAGAATTGTTTTCATATCTCATAATACGCTTGCCGGTTTTTAAATCCCAAACAGAATAGGTATAAACCAAGAAATCGTAGAAAGTTTCCGATACTGTAACCAGGTAGTGCGCATTGTCCGTGTAATGGCTTTGCTTTACTTCTTCCCCCAAATCAATGTCGAGCTCCACATAGGTATTGTCTTCAAGATCATAACTTCGGTTATCAAGGTGCGTGTAAAAAAGTTTCTTTCGATCGTCGCTAATAGTAAAAATCTGTTTATACCTGCTTTGTTTGATAATAATATTCCCCGGAACAGGTATTTGAATTTTTAACGGCGCAGATCTGTATTTATCTTTTACAGACGAAATAACTAAAGTGCTATCCTTATAATATGTAAAGTAATAGTTACTGTCCTTTGACATTATTTTAAAAATAAATAACGAGTCAGGAAATGACTCCGGCTGTTCATCTCCGTACTTGAATGACGGCGGTAATCTGGAAAAGCTGTCAATTAATTCGCCCGAAGGCAACAGGTATTGATAATAATCATAATTAATTTTTGTAAAGAGATATTTTTTGTCGACTGAAATAAACTCATATTGTCCCGTAACTTTCCTTGTTTTTTTTGTTTTAGTATGATAGATTAATGTGTGATATCCATTTTCATGATCAGTTGCAACGACATATTCGATTTGTTTATTCATAATATCTAATTCATAATCTATGTATGCGCCATTGATGATTTGAACCTGTTTTCCCGTTGCCATGTCCCATATAAATGTTTTTGAGTCTGGGGTATCCGTTATCGGTTCTTTTTTTTCAAATCCTGTCTCGTTATCCTCTTTAAAAGGATTGAAGGCTGTTATAAGATACTTCCTGTCAGGATCAGTTGCCTGGTAGTAACCTTTTGCTTTAAATCGGAAAGGACTGAGAACTGCCGCGGCGAATACGGTGTCCTTGTATTGTGTCAATAAATAGGTCCAGTCTCCGGCTTGTTGATCATCTACCGGTTTACCTTTTATTTTTAATAAAGCCTTCCGGTTTGCGAGGTCGTACATTACTGAACCGGAATCCGGGGTGGAATATTGAGTTATGTAATTCTGCTTCTCATTATACCTGCTGAATTTTTCAGGCAAATATTCATCTGCTTTTATTGTATTGATTTCAAGAAATCGATTGCCTGTAAAGAGTGCCTTTCCTGTATCAACAAAAGAAAGCATTCCTGGAACATTGCTTTTAGTTTTTATATTAACTACTAACTTACCTTGGGGTACTTTATAATACTGCAAAGAATAATCCGAATTATTAATAAGAAGTAGCTTTCTTTGGTGCGCAAAATTGCTGATATTAACGGTATTTGTTCGCAACTGCCCATTGTAGATATTTTCAATTGCCCCGGTTGCTCTTTTGATAAGGTACGTTTGTATATCATTGCGTAAGCTGCTTCCTGTTGCATTTACGTTACAAAGAATATAGTTGGCTGTGACGCTGAATTCCTTTACATCTTTTTCCAACTTAACCATCAATTTCTGTTTCCCCGAATACACATTTATACCGGAAATTCTGCTTTCATTAGTTGTTCCTTTATCGGCATAGGTAATCCGCACTTTATGCAAAGAAAAAATACAGCTATCATATAGCATGGACAAGGAATTTAAATTGTTAGCCTCATACATTTTTACATCTTTGTTTACAAGATTTAATACAGCAATGCTATCAGGATTGCCTTGATTAAAGACCCTGTAGCCTTTCATCCATATCAACAGCTCATCATTGCCCGAAAAAAAAACAAGACCCTCTTTTCCTCCTTCATGAACATCCTTGTACATGACGTTTCCGGAAGCTGTATTAAAAATAAAAATGCTGTCATCGCTACGGTAACTAAGGTATGTACCAGTTTTACTGAATTGAAATACTTCCAGGTTATCACTCCATTTTGATATACCCGCATTAAATACAGGGGTCGCTACCGGTAAGGGGATTCTTGTAACAATCATTTTCTTTTCAATCGTAACCGTTTCAAGAAAAAGTGTTTTATTGTTTTCGGCAATTCTAATAAATTCATCTTTCCTTACAAATATTTTATGATCCGCTGTTTTTACTTCAGCAACAATAATTTTTTCTGCTTCAAGATCAAAAAGAATAGTGCTATCGCTCCTGTTTATTAATAAAAGATTGTCCTGAACAAAAGATAAATTTGTATAATTTTCAATTGTAAATCTTGTAACAATTCTTCCACTTTGTGTATGCCAAACAAAACAATTGTTTTCACCATCAGCAGATGCTGACACAACATAGTTGCCTGTTTGATTAAAGAAAGCATGAATGTTTCCCGATGGGTGACCCTTAAGAACCTGCAATAACTTTCCTGTTTCGGCCTGCCAGACATAAATAACATTACCGGCACCTGCACTGAGGATGTATTTTTCGTCGGGGCTGAAACCCACGGTAAGTATCGTTTCTGAATGACCAAGCGGCAACATCAGCCTGGGTTGTTGTGCAAAACATTTATTGAACGAAAAAGAAAACAAACAAACGATAACTGGAAGAAAAGTATTCAAAGGCATTGGACAAGTTTTATGAAAGGTATCACTAATTGCAATTTCCCCATTCAAAATTTAATTTGTTGGTTTATCTTCCATCACCACACCTCCCAATCCACCGCAATCGTTTCATTCCTGCTCGTTGGCTTTTGTAATCCTTTGGTTATTTCAACAACCCTTTCCCCCACAAACTTTTTAAGTTCGCTTATTTTCATAGATGGATATTTATTCATCGCTTCCAGGATACTGTAGGTGAATACACCATTGGGCAGGTTATCTATTCCTTCCAGCGCAAACTCAGTGCCTGCCGCCGCCGAGATGATGATTGCCCCGGTGCTTTTACCAACGTTCACAAAAAGGCTTTGCATTAGCTCAAAACTGTTTTTTAATCCTAAATGGCCTTCTTTTTTATAAGCTACGGGTTTAAGCCCTTTAATTAATTTTTTATCTGTTGCTTCAAGCGCAATCAAATCATCCTTATCTACTTCGCCACTGTGGCAGGCATCAATAAGCATCAGTTTTTTCCTTGCAGGAATGCTGTCTAATAAACTTTCCAGTTCATCATAAGGCAGGCCATTCTCTTCGGGCTTTTCGAAATTTACAGCATAGGTAGAAAGAAAATAGTCAAAATCTTTACTCAACATACCATGACCGGAATAGGAAATAATTACTTTATCATTAACTGTTGTTTGCAGTAGTTTTTGTTTTAATGCTTTTACATTGCTGATGGTAACATTTTCATTGAATAAAGTATCAATGATAATATCTTTATATTTTTCTTTGAGTTTCTTAGATAGATCCCTGATGTCTTTTGTGCTGTACTTTAAATTGTATTTACTGTCAACAAATTGATCAATACCAATACCGATGAGATATGTTTTTTCTGTTTGTTTATTGGCAGGCGTATAATTTACTATCAGCGGCATGCGGTAACTTTCTGTTCCGTTCACATTGCTGATAGAGGTTTCAATTTTATTTTCACCTTGCGAAAGGTTTATGGTAATACTAGAATCGAAATTATTTTTATTTTGTTTGCGAATGCTGATGCCACGCTGCCCGTACAAAGGTGTTTCATTAACCCAGAGATTAAATCTATCGAGTTTGTAAGTACTGTCAGCACTTTTAATAGTAAGTTTTAATTTACCATCTTTTTGTTCAAACTCTATTTTATCCCTGTTTGCAAAATCAGCTTCCGGTACGCTATAGCCACTTCGGAATGCAGTGGTATCTATCCCAAGTTTTTTTATTCGCTTTTCATAAGCTTTACGGTAAGAGTTTATTAAGGCCGTATCAGTGCTTCCGATAGCTTCTAATACTTTATCAGGACGGTTAAATTTTACATCCAGTTGTTCAAAACTGATCACCTGTGCTTTGGGGGTAACATAATGCAGCAGTTTTGCGGCACCAGCACTGCTTTGATAGTAACCCGATGATACATTACCAAAATAATCTGAACTGTCAACATTAAAGAAACTATATAGCAATTTTTTTGTTTTGATATCCCAAAGGTTAATGCTGTTGTCACCGCAGGATATGATGGCATAGTTTGCATCAGGACTAAATTCTGCAGTCAATACATTTGTATGATGACCATCCAGTTTAAACAGAAGTTTGCCGCTTTTTGTATCCCAGATTCTTGCCGTATCCAGCTCTGCAGTAATTATCATACGGCTATCAAAACTAAAATGTGCAGCGTAAACCCCTAATCCATTTATATGGCCTTGTAGAGTTCTTAGTAACTTTCCGCTTTCCGCATCCCATAGAAAGGCAGTATTCCACACCGCACCTTCATCCTGTGCAGTCACCACATACTTTCCGTCTGGGCTAATTTCAGCGATATCCAAATAGGCTGCTGCCAGTGCTCCCTTTCTCCTGATAGTTTTGGAAGTGCTGTCATTCCAATAAGTAGTAATCTTGTCTCCGTCTCCTCCCCAAAATTTAAATTGCGAGTTTATGGAATAAATTTTTCCGGTGAAATTATTTATGGGTTTTCCAATAGATAAATCCCAGGCTGTAAGTACTGTATCAAGATTATGTGAAAGAATACACTTGCCGTCACGACTGAAAGAAATATTTGCAATAGAACTGATATGCCCTTTTAATGTAGCTAAAAGCCTGCCCGAAGCCATTTCCCAAATTTTAGATGATCCATCAGAACAACCCGTAACCAACATTTTTCCATTGGGGCTGAAATTTGCTATACTGGCACAAGTGAAGATATATAAGAGTTTGCCGGAAAGTACATCCCAAATTTTGGCCACATGCTCACTGCACCATGTCAAAATTATTTTTCCATCCGGACTAAAAATTGCCGTGTTGTACCTGGTTGCATGAATACTATGGAAGGTATCCTGCAAAATTGAAACTGTCTTTCCGCTTTGCACTTCCTTTAATTGTATGGTAGCAGATAATAAATCGTCGTGGCGTTCAATGGTAAAAAAATATTTCCTGTCAACGCTAAAATTTGCAGAATCATGAATTGAAATGTTATTCAGAATAGGGGTTTGTTTACCCGAAACAATATCATATTTGAATGCTATTTTGTTGCCAGATGTAACTTGTATGGATTTACTGTCAGGGCTGAATGTAGGTGTAGCCATCCATGGCTCTGTTAAGCCTGTAGAAACCCTAACCATTCTAAGTAATTTGCCCGAAGCTGTTGTCCATATTCTTATTTTCCCTTTATCAAGCTCAGCATCCGACATGGTTAAAATATATTTACTATCCGGACTAAACCCTGCATAAATCCAAATGCCGCCATTGCCTGATTGATTTTGTTTGGTGATGCCTCTTAATGTGTTTAGCAATTTTCCGGATATCGTTTCCCAAATTATCACTGTATTATCCTGAGATACCGAAGCAATATATTGTCCATCAGGACTAAATTTTGCGCTATTTATTATAGATGAATGTCCTTTCAAATCCCTTAATAAATAAGCATTGTCTGCACTCCATAATTTTGCTGTGCCATCATCCGAAGCGGTAACCACATATTTCCCGTCAGGACTGAATGTGGCATCATTAATATTTCCTGTGTGCCCAATGGGTAATACAAGTTGCGGAGCCTGGGCCTGAATACAATGCAGGAAAAACGTGAAGAGAAAAAAGGTAAGAAATTTCTTCATGCTGTTAAGTTACTGAATAACCTTTGACAGCCGTAATACAGTTTTAATAATTATTTCACCATCTCCGCCGCATTCTCCGCCACGGCTGCCGCCAGTTTATTTACGTGTGGCTAAACTTAAATTTTATTTTTATTGGTTTAATTTTCCCTCACCATACTTCCCAATCCACCGCAATCGTCTCATTCCTACTGGTGGGTTTTTGTAATCCTTTGGTAAGTTCAACAACCCTTTCCCCCACAATTTTTTTAAGTTCGCTTATTTTCATTGATGGGTATTTATTCATGGCTTCCAGTATGCTGTAGGTGAATACACCATTGGGCAGGTTATCTATGCCTTCCAGCGCAAACTCAGTGCCTGCTGCAGCCGAGATGATAGTGGCACCTGTGCTTTTACCTACGTTTACAAACAGGCTTTGCATCAGCTCAAAACTATTTTTTAATC
>JANNYY010000161.1:0-6725 GCA_031410355.1 Chitinophagaceae bacterium
CATTTACAACATCCAGGCGGCTGTTTGTATCATTAACCCAGGCAATACTATAATCATCAAAAGTTGCGAGATCGCCGGTTTTATAATACTGCACTAGAAACTGTAATGCTTTTTTTTGCTGCTCGTTTTCGGCAACGGTAATTGCTTTCTCCAGCCAGCCCACAATTTTTTCTATGGAGGCTGAATACATGCCGCCTACTTTCCAAACCTTTTCAACCACCTGCAGGCCAGACTGCGGGGCTGGCGCTATCTCTTTGGTAAGTTTACTGTTTAGCCCCCATGAAGGCGCATTGCCCTTTGTATCAAATTTTGCATAAAAACTATCTACTTCTTTTTGAGTTACACCTTCATAAAAATTTACAGAAGAGCTGGCAACATTGTCAATATTGGGCCGCAGGTCAACGAGTTTTGGTTCTACTTTTAAATCGTAAACCATGGGTTTAATGCGGTTTAAAAATGCCTGTACAGTTTCGCCGGCATCTTTGGGCAAATAGGCAGTATCACTGCTTTTTACCAGCGAGGAAAAATATTCAAACGAACATTCAGGAATAAATTTTTCGTTACCGTAATGATGATGATTGCCATTGCTGAACCAGAACCTGCCGCAATAGTCCTGGAAACTTTTCCAGTCTGCACCTGTTCTGTCGCCTTTGTATGTACCATAAACCGTTTCCAGTGTTTTACGCAGCATGATGCCGTATTTACTTTTCTGGTCGTAAATAATATCGCGGCCGCATAGGGCTGCTTCACTTAAATAAAATGCCAGTTGTTTTTGCTGCAGGCTTAACTGGCTAAAGCCGGGTACCTGGTAGCGCAGCAGTTGCAGGTCGGCAAATGATTCAGCTTCTACAATAAAACTGGTATCATAAGTTTCGGGCACGGCAGCGCTTCTGTGTGTACTGTCGGCAGTTGTGGCGGGCGTGCCGCTGTTGTTACAAGATGTTATTAAACCGGCAATAGCAATGATGCCTGCAAAAAGCGGGAGGCTGTTTTTCATTATTTATTTTTTTTGGTAGCTAAAGTTAATGAATAGGGATGGGGGAGCCAATTAAAACGTGGAGCAAATATAATAGTTGAACGGTTTTGCTTTTAAGGAAGTAATTTTGTAAATAAAAAATTAACAATGGCTGCAACAAAAATTACTGTAAACAACAACGGCTCTTTAAAAATTGAAGGCGACTTTGAAATTGTAGATAAAAACGGCGGCGTTTATAATTTACAGGGCCGGGAAATTGTTTCTATCTGCCGTTGCGGCTTATCGCAAAATAAACCATTTTGCGATGGAAGCCACAAAGGCCATTTTGAGCATGATGCGGTGGCTTTTGATTTGCCGCCTAAGAAAGTAGTTTGATACTTTGATCCGGATGCTAATCACCTTTCATTTTCTTTTCAATTCTTCTGTCGGGGATAAACCAAATGGCAGCCACAATAACATAAATTGAAAATCCTATCCAGGGATATATAAATGCACATGCGATGCCGGTGATGTATAAAATAACGGATATAATTCCCTTTTTATCTTTGCCTATTGCCCGGGCCAGTTCAGAATCTTTGCCATGAATATTTGTAAGGCAATGCGCCAGGATATAATATGCCACACCTGCCATCATTAAAATAAGGCCATATAAAATTACCGGCCACTTACTGAAATTATTTTCACCCATCCAGGTGGTTGCAAAAGGAACTAAAGAAAGCCAGAATAGTAAATGAATATTTGACCAGAGAACGCTCCCGCTTACTTTGTGAACTATATGCATTAAATGGTGATGGTTATTCCAATAAATACCAATGTAAATAAAGCTGAGGACATAACTCATAAACACAGGCAGCAAAGGTTTTAGGTCTTCGGGAGTATTTCCATGTGGTACTTTCATTTCTAAAACCATAATAGTGATAATAATGGCCAATACGCCATCACTGAATGCTTCTAATCTTCCTTTGCCCATAAATTTTTATTTCAAACAGCAGCAAAATATATTTATAAATACGACAACCATTTTTTTTAAAATTATTTCTGAATGGCCTTACTGTTAAGTTAATATTTTTCATTGATACATGGCTATATGGTGATATTATCTGTTTTAAATATCAGCTACATACAAGGAAATTGGTAAGAATTCTCCATTTTTAGACAAAGTAACCTGAATATTTATCAATAAATGCCAAAAAGTTAATGGGCAGTTAGCTATTTATCATTAAAAAAAAATGAATTTGTAATTTGATTTTTAAGTATATATATTTACGTTTTACTAAAATTGATTTATCCCAATAAAAAACCATTCCAGTTTCCAGATTTACCCCTTCTCCCCCAAAGATTGCCAGAATAACTGTATACCAATAACTGAAAATTAATAAGGTTATAATAATCTTAAAACTAATTGTTAATGAGTCAAAACCTCGCTAGCAGCATAAGCTGTGTTTGTAAAAATTTATCTTTTTACTTTTTACTGTATTTGTTTTATGATCAGGTTACCCCACTCATAAAAGCCGGAATTTTCCTAAGCGATTTCAAAGCATTTTCAATACCCTAGATTAATTACTTTAAAATTAATATGAAATATTTATTACGAAATATATTATTATAAATCTCCAGAATTAACCTGAAAAGAATAATTATGAAAAAAATAAATAAACCGGGTATGATTTTTTTGCTGATCATCAGCCTCGTTTTTTCATTTGGAAATGCCTATGCTCAGACGCGGATACCTGTAAATGCAGATCCCGCCTTAGGTAGCTTTACATTGAGGAACCTTGATTCTTCCCCGGCAAATCCAAATAATCTTACGGATGGAGCTTTTTATTACCTGGATCTGGTTTTTAAAAACCAAAATATTTCAAACGCTATACCAGACGGCAGCGCATATATATTAATTGGCCTGGGCTTAAATATGATTCTTGATCCAAGCTTTAATGTGCAATCTGCAGGGTATAGTCAATATATGACATGGTCTTACGACGGTACTACTTATAACCAGCCGCTAATTGCTGGTGTCATCAGTGCAGCTTTACCCGCCTCTTTTAATGGAACTGCAACTTTTAGAGTTAAGGCGCGAACGCCGGGAGCTTCAACAGTATCAGCTAACTTCAATGTTAACAATGGCAATACGGCTTATCTTTTGTCAGATGATAATCCCTCCAATAACACTTCCACGCTATCCTATGTGGTAGTAGCATCAAACCAGTTAACTATTACTTCTGTTACAACTACAAATGTAAATTGTAATGGAGGAAATAATGGAACAATCACAATTAACGCAACCGGGGGAACGTTACCGTATGATTTCAGTAAAGACAATGGAGTTACCTGGGTTACAGGACAGATCAGTCCATACACGTTTACCGGTTTAATTGCAGGCAGCTATCAGATATCGGTACGGGACGCATCAAACCTGGCAGTTGTTTATTCGGGTAATCCGGTTATTATATCCCAACCTGCTTCACTTACTGCTACAGCTAATGGTACAAATGCATCCTGTACTAATACAGGTACTGCAACGGTAACTGTAAGCGGGGGAACTGCGGCCTATAGTTACTCATGGTCACCTGGGGGAGCAACTACACAAAGTATCAGCGGTCTTGCAGGCGGAACGTATACCGTTACCGTAACAGATGCAAATGGATGTGTGGCTACTTCTGCTTTTACAGTTTTACAGCCTGTCACACCAACCACCCCCACGTTAGGCACGATCACCCAACCTACGTGTACAACAGCCACGGGCAGTGTTGCACTTAGTGGTTTACCATCAGGTACCTGGACTATCAATCCGGGTAATGTTTCAGGCTCAGGCTCAACAACCACCATCAGCGGCTTAAACCCCGGCACGTATAATTTTACCGTAACCAATGCAGCTGGCTGTACATCAGTGGCCACCAGCAATGTGGTTATTAATGCTGCACCAGGAACACCAACCACACCAACGTTAGGCACGATCACCCAACCTACGTGTACAACAGCCACGGGCAGTGTTGCACTTAGTGGTTTACCATCAGGTAACTGGACTATCAATCCGGGTAATGTTTCAGGCTCCGGCGCAACAACCACCATCAGTGGCTTAAACCCCGGCACGTATAATTTTACAGTAACCAATGCAGCTGGTTGTACATCAGTGGCCTCTGCCAATGTGGTTATTAATACGCAACCGTTAACCCCGGCCCAACCGGTTTTGAGTTCCGTAACTCAGCCAACCTGTACAACAGCTATTGGCAGCTTTACCATTACAAATTATAATGCGGGTTATAATTATACCATAACTCCATCATCAGGAGTAACACAATCAGGCGGTACGATAACCGCACCTGCAGGCACATACACAGTAACCGCTACATTGGGGGCATGTACCTCACCAGCATCAGGCAATGCAACAGTGAGTGCTCAACCTGTCACACCATTGCAACCAACTTTAAGCGGTGTAACACAACCTACCTGTACAATAACTACAGGCAGCTTTAATATTACTAATTATTTTGCAGGGTATAATTATACCGTAACTCCATCATCAGGGGTAACGCAATCCGGAGCTACGATAACTGCCCCTGCAGGTACTTACACGGTAACAGCTACATTGGGATCATGTACATCAACAGCATCAGCCAGTGTAACAGTGAGTGCTCAATCTGCTACACCATTACAACCAACATTAAGCAGCGTAACCCAACCTACCTGTACAACAGCTACAGGCAGCTACACCATTACTAATTATAATCCTGGATATAACTATACCGTAACTCCATCATCTGGCGTAACGCAATCAGGAGGTATAATAACCGCTCCCGCAGGTACATATACAGTAACCGCCACTTTAGGAACCTGTACTTCTGTATCCTCAGCCAGTGTAACAGTGACTGCTCAACCTGCCACACCAGCGCAGCCGGCGTTAAGTAGTGTAACACAACCTACTTGTACAACAGCAACGGGTAGCTTTACCATTACGAATTATAATGCTGGGTATAATTATACCGTAACTCCATCTTCAGGCGTAACGCAATCGGGAGGTACGATAACCGCACCTGCAGGCACATACACAGTAACCGCCACTTTAGGTAGCTGTACTTCCGTATCCTCAGCTAATGTAACAGTTACTCCTCAACCTGCCACACCAGCGCAGCCGGGGTTAAGCATTTTAACACAGCCAACCTGTACAACAGCTACGGGCAGCTTTACCATTACTAATTATAATCCTGGCTATAATTATACCGTAACTCCATCAGCAGGAGTGACACAATCAGGAGCTATAATAACCGCTCCAGCGGGTACTTACACCGTGACAGCCACGCTGGGAACATGTACATCCATAGCTTCACAAAGTATAATACTCAACTTAAGCAATACTATTAATTCCTCAGTAGCAGGGATTGGCGGTACTATTTCACCATTAGGTAATACAACAGTTGCGTGTGGTGGCGCACAAACCTATAATATCATACCCAATCCGGGTTCTGTAATTACTGATGTACTTGTTGACAATGTTTCGGCAGGAGCTGTTTCAACTTATACATTTAATAATGTAATGTCTAACCACACAATTGTAGTTTCTTTTAATAATACTACTTACCTGGCAGATCCTGCTTTGATTGATATTCGTCTTACCGACTTATCAAATGCACTGATAAATGCAAACCTCATCCCTGAAAACACGGTAAACCGGGTTAAATTGAGGATTCAGAACCTTAGCTTTACCATTGTGCCTTCGGGAACTGTAACAGTGGAAGTTAAACTGGGAAGTAAGCTGAATATTAATCCCGGATTTGACTTTAATACCGCAGGATTGACAGATAAGTTTACATGGTCATTGTTTGTACCAACGCCCGGAGCGCAGGTGATCAGAGGTGTTCAGAAGGCTGGCATCGCTGCAGACCTGGGTGCCCTCTACAATGAGACCGCATCTTTTGATGTGTATGCAAGCCCATATGGTTCATCGCGGCTGGATGCAGATATAATCGTTACCAATCATAATAATCCAGGTCAGTTTCTTGTTGATCAGAATACTTCAAATAATCATGTAGAAATAACCTCTTATACGGTACAGACGGCTCCATATTCAATTACTTCCGTTACCTCAACCAATGTAAGCTGTAATGGCGCAAATAATGGTTCTATAACAGTAAATGTTACCGGGGGAGCTTATCCTTATTATTTCAGCAAGGATAACGGCACAACCTATACAGCTATTGCTCAGAACAGCCCTTATACATTTACAGGTTTAAATCCCGGTAATTATAATATTACGGTAAAAGATGGAGCGAATACGGTTCTTACGTATTCGGGTAATGCAGTTGTTATAACTCAGCCTAATTTGTTAGTAGCTAATGCAAGCGGTACAAACGCATCCTGCACCAATACAGGTACTGCAACGGTAAATGTAAGCGGGGGAACTGCGGCCTATAGTTACTCATGGTCACCTGGAGGAGCAACTACACAAAATATCAGCGGTCTCGCAGGCGGAACTTATACTGTTACTGTAACGGATTCAAAGGGCTGTGTGGCTACTTCTGCTTTTACAGTTTTACAACCTGTAACGCCAACAGCACCCGTTGTAGGAACAATAACGCAACCTACCTGTGCAGCAACGGGCAGTGTAGTGCTCACTGGACTGCCATCAGGCAACTGGACGATCAACCCGGGAAATATAAGCGGCAGCGGCACAACAACAACGATCAACAACTTAGCTACTGGTACGTATAACTTCACGGTAACCAATAGCGCACCCTGTACATCAGCTGGATCA
>JANNYY010000162.1:0-5011 GCA_031410355.1 Chitinophagaceae bacterium
ATATTGCCTGCATCATCTGGTAATATACCATACACCACATCATCAGGTAAACCATCTTTTGTTGTTAGATGAAAAAAATCGCCGGTGGTTTTATCCAACCTGTTCAGGCCGCCGCCTTTCGTTGCAATCCATACATATTTGTTGGGGGCAGACGGGTCATCTAAAAAGCAGGAAACATGATTGTAATTAAGCGAATTGCGGTTGCTGTTGTTATTGTAAAACCATTTTATTTGTGGAGATGAAATGTTATTGTTGAATATTGCTTTTGCAAAACCATTTTCTGTACCAATCCAGCATGTTCCCTGTTTATCTTCATACAAGGCCGTACAAACAATTTTTGCTGCATCTTTATTTATACTAAAACTATCCAGCTTGCCGGTAACTGTATTCAATAAAGTAAAGCTGCCATCCTGCCCCGGCAACCAGATATTAGCTTTGCTGTCTTCAATAAACGGTTGTTTTTTTCCAAACGACTGGTTGGCATTGATACCCGGGTATGGCTGTAATTTATTTGAACCCGGATTGTATTTAAAATATCCCTTTTCATCACTCTTTATCCAGTAATCGCCGGTTGAAGCAATAATAAAATTATCAATCTGGTTTATGGATGGTATTTTTTGAAATGCATTATCTATAAATCCATTGTCTTTTATCTTCATCCATTTATAAGCAAAATTAACGATGAAAATATCGTTGTCTGCAGCAGGAATGATCAGGCGGATACTATTGCCGGCAGCCAGTATTTTAAATTTACTGTTAGCTGTATTGTATTTGCGTAAACCATACCCAACAGAACCCGACCATAATATTCCTGAGCGGTCAATAATGAAGGGATAGCATATTCTTATTTTATTTTCAGGTAATGGCCCGTTCCAGTTTACTGCTTTACCGGGTTCGTGTTTATATACAGCATAAAATTGCTCTTCCCGGTGATGGTTCTCCCAAAGTTGTTCTTTTGGTTTAAAAATAATATTACCCGCAGGCGTTTTACTGTTGTTAAATAATGGAAAAATATCTTTTCCGTCTGATAGATAAAGATTGCCATTGATTAATTTACTGCTATCCGGATTCAGGTAGCCATCATTAAGCAGCATTCCATTGTTCAGTTTTATAAAACTATTCTTCAGCGGGTCAAACCGGTACACGGCTCCATCCATGCCGCCGATCCAGGTAATTCCGTTTGTATCTTTTCCCATACCGTAAACGGGTGCATCGTCAGGCAAGCTAAGCCTGGTAACAATTGGGGCAGCATCTTTTGTAAAAAAATCCTTACCGGCTTCTACAATATTTAACCCGGCAACATCTGTGGCTACCAGTATCCTTCCATCGGGCATTTCCATTATTGATCGTATTCCATTGCCCGAAAGGCTGGCCGGGTTTGAATTACTGTGTGCGATACGGTAAAATTTTCCGCTTTGCTTATCGTAAACATTTAACCCGGCATTTTCGGTGCCGGCCCATATCCGGCCTTTCGAGTCTTCAAAAAGTTTTAAAACGGTATTGCTGCTGAGAGAGTGTGCATTATAGGGGTCGTTGGCAAAAATTTTAAAACTATAACCATCATAACGGTTCAATCCATTCTTGGTGGCCACCCAAATAAAACCTTCGGTATCCTGCAAAAGATCAAAAACCATTCCCTGCGATAAACCCTGGGCGGTAGAAACAGATTCGTAGGCAGGTGGGTTTTGTGCAGTTGCAATACATGCCCACAAGATGATGATAACTGTAAGTAATGCCTTTATGCTGATAAGGGTTTTATGCATTTGCTTATAAAGATAAACGGAACGCTCATTTTATATGCATGGTTTAAAAATAAATTAAAACTCATTTTGTAAACTGACGAATTAATCCTGCTGTTGCACAATTTGTCCGGTTAATAGGGTAGAATGTACAGTATAATGGTGGATTTGTACTCACTAAAAACTGCTGTAAAGTAGAATTTTACAGTATCTCCGCAGCCACAGCAAACTGTTACTATTTATCGATCAACAAAAAATTAAACTCTTCTTTTTAACCAATAAATCAATTTACAATGAACAACAATCTCCGTTTTAAGGCAAAGATGTTTTTTCTTCTTTGTATGCTTATTCCTTTTGCAGGCATAAGCCAGACCAAAAATTTAGTTTCTACCCACCGGGTATTTCCAAAAGTGGACAAAGTACTTGAATTTGAAAAAGCCATTGCTGCCCATGCCCAAAAATACCATACAGGCGATGTTAAATGGCGGGTATTTGCCATTCAATCCGGGCCAGATGCAGGCGGTTTTCATATTACAGAAGGGCCAACAAGCTGGGAAGGAGAAGATGCAAGGGGTGATTTAGGTGCAGAGCATAAACTGGATTGGAATAAAAATGTAGCTGTTTATTTAACCGACAGGCAATCAAGTGGCTATTCGGTTTACATTGATTCGTTAAGCACGGTGGCACTGGGTGATTTTTCTGATAAGATCAATATTTCTCATGTTTATCCTAAAGTTGGCCATAATGATGATGTTGTAAATATCATAAAGAAATTGAAAAAATTCTGGTTGGCTAACGGTATAACGGTTGCTGTTTACTCAGCCAGTTCATCCGGGAAATCACAGTACACCCTGGTAACAAGATATAAGCAAGGCTTAAAAGAAAGAGCACCAGGTTTCCGTAAACCATTTAAAGAGCTATATGAAGCGGCAAATGGAGAAGGCGCTTATGCACAATACCTGAAAGACGCAGCTGAATATATTGACGAAAACTGGAGTGAATTACTTTTTATGCGTGCTGATTTAAGTTCTAAATAAGCTTATTAAAAGTGGTAAAGTCCTCAAGGGTTGGTGAAACCCTTGAGGACTTTATTTAAAACAAGCTAATCTTCAAATTAAATTTTACAAACCATGACAAAAAAATTTTATTTAGCAACAAAACTTTTTGTGAGTTCATTATTATTCATGAGTTGCAACAATACCGGCACAGCAAAAACTGCTGCAACCGAACCTGCAGCCGGTGAAGCACCCGAATACTTTAACCTGCGCCCAAAACTCGAAAAAGAATATGGCTACAGCCATGCTGTAAAAATTGGCGATGACCTTAAAATTTCCGGTGCGGTAAGTATGAACGATTCCGGAATGATAGTGGCACCGGGTAATATGGAACAGCAAATGAAGAATTGCTACAGCGACCTGGAGAAGATATTGCAGCACTATGGTTACACCTACGACGATGTGGTTGCCGAAAATATTTATACCACAGATATGAAGGAGTTTGAAAAAGTTTTAGGCTTCCGCAACAGTATTTACAAAAAGCAATTCCCAACCGGTACCTGGCTGGAAGTAAAAGGACTGGCTGTTGAAGGGCAGTTGATTGAGATAGATATGGAAGCGCATAAAGTGAAGTAAAAAAGATAAAATGAATGATCAAACCGAAGGCCTCAAAAGAGAATTGGGCATTGCCGATGTGGCGATCAATGTCATCAACATAGCCATTGCCAGCGGTATTTTTTTATTGCCGGCATTAATAGCAGGTATTTTAGGCAATGCCAGTATTGTGGCTTATGCAGTTTGCGGTTTCATGTTCCTGCTGGTTGCCTTATGCTATGCAGAAGTAAGCAGTCGCATCACTACATCAGGCGGTATGTATGCGTATATTGAAAAAGCTTTCGGACCTTTCTGGGGCTTTTTAGCCAATACGCTTTTTTGGTTGGGAACAGGCGCTTTTGTTGCTGCTGCGCTAATTAATGGTATGGCAGATATGCTATCTATTCCTTTCCCTGTTCTTAACCAATCTTTTTACAGGGGGCTTTTGTTTATGATCATTTTTATTGCTGTTGCATACAGTAATATCATCGGTACAAAGCAGGGCATGCTGGTAATAAAGATCATTACTATAGTAAAGATTTTACCGCTCCTCTTAATATTGATAGCGGGGCTTACACAACTCAATACTGCTAATCTTACATGGGAAGGCTTCCCTTCGGTTGATAAATTAGGAGCTGCTTCGCTAATTTTATTTTTTGCTTTTGCCGGCGGCGAAACTGCTTTAAATATCAGTGGCGAAATGAAAAATCCTAACCGTACAGCACCACTTGGTTTAATACTGGGTGTAATTATTTTAGTAGTTTTTTATGCTTTGCTGCAATTGGTTTCTCAAAGTGCATTGGGTACAGATCTGGCTAATCAAAAAGCACCGCTTGCTGCCGTTGCCGGAATTTTATTAGGCAGCTGGGGTATTAAAGTTTTAATAGCCTGTGGGGTCATTGCCATTTTTGGAAGTTTTTATTCTACCATACTCGGGTTTCCCCGGGTACTGTTTGCAGGAGCAAATGATGGATTGCTGCCGAAATTTTTATCAAAAGTGCATCCCAAATATGCAACGCCACATCTTGCCATTATCAGTTTTTCGGCCATTAGTTTTATCATGGCAGTTTCCGGTGGCTTCAGGCAACTGATTGTTTTAGCAACTATTACTTTATTGATCTCTTATGCAGGTGTGGTATTGGCTTTAATAAAATTCAGGTTAAAAAGCAGCAAAGCGTATCCTGCCGGTTTTATGTTACCCGGCGGTTTACTCATTCCAATTGTAACCTTAATTATTCTTGGCTGGTTTCTTTTTCAGTCAAAATTAAATGAACTGATTGCAATAGGTATTTTTTTTTCAGTACTTTCCGTAATCTATGCAGTAAAAATATTTTTTAATAAGAGAAAGAATAAACTTACCAATTAAAGGCTATCAACTTGTTGTTAGCAAACGAAAAATACAAACTGTTTTTTATCACGAAAAATATCAAAACCAAAACTTTAAATCATTCATCATGCTAAATAAAATTCGTTTCATCATTTCCTTCTTTTTTATTTTGGGGTTTGCTTTTACTGCAAACAGCCAGGCAGCTTATAATAATGAAATAAAACAGGTTGCTGTTGCGCTTTACAATTCGTTTAGTAAGATGCAGAATATTTCGGGCAGACTCAATTTTAATGACACCTCCAGGCTTAAATGGAACAATCTGCCGGTAGGACTTCGGGCAAGGGTGGGTACAAGTA
>JANNYY010000163.1:0-2360 GCA_031410355.1 Chitinophagaceae bacterium
ACAGGAAAAATTGTTTCTGATTTTGATAATACGATTGCGGCTTACAAAGGCAAAATGATTGATGGTGGTGCTGCAACAGTTCTGGACATGCCATTGAATGCAGCCAAAACTTTAAAAGAATTAAAATTACAAACAATAGCAAATGATGTGGTGATTGGATTGATGGCCGTTACATTGCAGAGAGATTAATTAATTCCCGGGGAGATTTTATTTTTTAATTGCCTCATAGAGGCAAAAGATTGGGAGAAGCGAAATATAAGAAATGAGCAAGTGCCGTAGGCACGATAGGATTCGATTTTGTGCCATGCCTACGGCATTTTCTACTTATTGATTATTTTTTTTCTATCAATATATCGTCCCTTACGGGACTAATACAAATTATGATGCCAGACAATAAAGCAACGATTTTAGTGCAGGCAAAAGAAATGCAGGAATGTTTGACGGGCATTTTATTGAAAGAAGGATTTACAAATGACAGGGCATTGCAATGTGCAACCGTTTTTACAAATAACAGTGTAGATGGAATAGCAACACATGGCATAAACCGATTTGCAAGATTTGTACAATATATAAAAGATGGTTTTGTAAAAGCAGATGCAGTGCCATCATTGGAGCATAAATTTGGGGGCATCGAACAATGGAATGGTAATCTTGGCCCCGGTATTTTAAATGCCATGCATGCAACAGAAACGGTGATGCAACTGGCAACAGCACATGGTATTGGCTGCGTGGCAATGCGTAACACCAATCACTGGATGCGTGGCGGAACTTATGGCTGGCAGGCATCCAAAGCAGGTTTTGTTTTTATTGGTTTTACAAATACAATCGCTAACATGCCTGCATGGGGAGCAAGCGATGCAAGGCTTGGAAATAATCCCCTTGTAGTTGCATTGCCTTATAAAGATGAAGCCATTGTATTGGATATGGCCATGTCTCAATTTTCGTTCGGCAGTATGGAACTGGCAGCAATGAAAAATGAAAAGTTGATTGTGTACGGTGGGTTTGATAAGAAGGGAATGTTAACGGATAACCCTGCTGAAATTCTTGCAACAAGAAGGCCCTTGCCGGTTGGTTACTGGAAAGGCGCAGGATTGGCACTGCTGCTTGATTTGCTGTCAACCATTTTATCAGGCGGTTTGGCAACGCATCAAATAAGCAGCAAAGATGTTGAATACGGATTGTCGCAGGTGTTTATTGCCATTGATATTTCAAAGCTTGCAAATCATTCAGCTATGGTGGCTGTTATTGAAAATATCATCAGCGATTATCATCAGTCTGTTTTAACAGGCGAATCACAGAAAATATTATATCCTGGCGAAAGGGTTTTGGCAACAAGAAAAAATAATCTTGTACACGGTATTCCGGTAATGAAAAAGGTATGGGATGAAATAACAGAACTATCATGAATTTGTCTTATCGTTTTTACAATTATTAATTTTTTTTTCAATGATGAAACAATGCCTGAATTTCTTTATGTTGTTTTTCTTATGCTCTTGTGCTGTAAAAGCACAAGGCTTAAAACAGTCGCCCAATATTATTTTTATCCTGGCAGATGATCTTGGTTATGCTGATATTGGTTGTTATGGCCAGCAAAAAATAAACACCCCCAATATTGATGCACTGGCAAAAAGTGGTATAAAGTTTACACAATATTATTCCGGCAGTACGGTTTGCGCCCCAGCCAGGTCAACATTTATGACCGGCTTGCACACAGGCCACACGCCGGTAAGAGGGAATATAACTTTACAACCGGAAGGACAATTTCCTATGCCCGAAAACGCTGTTACTATTGCTATGGAATTACAAAAAGCAGGATACAGAACGGCTGCGTTCGGTAAATGGTCATTGGGTTTTATAACTACAAGCGGTGGGCCATCAAAAAAAGGATTTGAAACTTTCTTTGGTTACAACTGCCAGTCGCTGGCGCATAATTATTATCCAGATCATTTATGGAATAATGATGAGCGTGTAGAACTTCCGGAGAATTTAAAAGCGACCACTGTCTCTTCGCCCGATCTTTTTCAGCAAAAGGCATTAGCATTTATTGATGCACAAAAAAATGATAAGCCGTTCTTTCTTTACCTGCCTTATACTTTGCCGCATGCTGATCTTACGCCACCACACGACAGTATCTACAATTATTATTTGCAAAAATTTAATGAAGAGCCAATAAAAGAAACTTCGAAAAATAACCTGAATAAGCAGGCTGTTGAATTGTATCCTCATGCAGCCTATGCGGCCATGGTTGCCCGGCTGGATAAATACGTAGGCGAAATTGTTGCAGTTATAAATAAAAAAGGTATGGCCGAAAATACCATGATCATCTTTACAAGTGATAACGGGCCGCACCGGGAGAAAGG
>JANNYY010000164.1:0-3308 GCA_031410355.1 Chitinophagaceae bacterium
GTTAAAAAACAATCCGTAAAATATGATGATGAAGCATTGAGAAAATTTTTTATTACTGCTTTTTTTCTTCGCATGACTGGTTCCATACTCTATTCTTTTGTTGTACAGTATTATTATGGCTATGGGGATGCATTTACCTATTATGCAGGAGGCAATTTCATTATAGAACAAATACAAAATAATTTTTCTGATATTTCTTTATTGTTTGCATCGCCAGAAGAATTACAAAAGTTATATGCTTTCCAGGAAGGTGCAGTTGGTGGAGTAAACGGCTATATCGGAATACCATCGGCGGTAGCGGTGATGAAATTATCTGCATGGGTATCAGTTTTAACTTTCAATAAGTTTTTAATAACATCTATCTTATTTGGGTTTTTTGCATTTGCAGGCCAATGGAAGCTTTTTATGGTTTTTAATGATATTAATAAAAGAAATAATCAAAAATTATTAGCCTGGGGTGTACTTTATACGCCCTCTATATGGTTTTGGGGAAGCGGGTTAATGAAGGAATCTATTTGCCTAGGTGCATTGGGTTTTATCATCAGCATTTTGTATAAAACGTTTATTAAAAACCAATTTTCTATAAAAAACATCATTCTTTTAGTTTGCATGACCTACATAGTGTGGTTAATAAAAAGCTATATTATTATTATCCTGGCCATAGGTTTATCAACATATATATTCTTTAACACCATTTCCCGTGTCAAAATATTCCTGATTAAGGCATTTATAATCCTGTTTTTTCTTTTTATAAGTATAACCATAGCCTTTTTTTCGAACTTTGGAGAGCAGTTACGAATTCTTGCAGAAGAATCCAAGGCCCAGGTAGATACGTTTCAACGTAATTATGAAGCAACACAGGAAGAAACTGAAAGTAGCAGGGGGTCAATTTCCGGATCACAATTTGATCCTTCACTGACAGGTATAATCTTACATAGCCCTATTGCTGTATTTACCTGCCTGTTCCGTCCCTTTTTGTGGGAAAGCAAAAAGATTTTCATTTTTTTTAGTGCATTGGAATCAACTTTTCTTTTATTAATTACGGCTTACTTAATTTACAAGAAAAAATTCTTTGGATTTTTCAAAGAGCTTTTTGTCAACCCCTACATTTTTATGGCTTTTGTAATAGCTATTTTGTTTGCATTAATAATTGGCTTTACCACGTATAATTTTGGTACCATAGCCAGGTACCGGATTGTTTTATTGCCCTTTTATTTTTTTGTGCTTGTTCGTATGTACTCATCTGTAGAAGATAAAAAAAATAACAATTCTAATGTTAATTTTACGATTAATTAATGACTGCTCAAAATCAACATAACGGAATTTTTGTAATATCCCTCGATTATGAATTAATTTGGGGGGTTTGGGATGTAACAACTCTTGAAAAATATGGCAACAATATTTTAGGTGTAAAGAAGGTAATGCCAAAAATGCTGCAATTATTTGAACAGCATAATATTAAAACCACTTTTGCTACCGTTGGTATGCTGTTTGCAAAAGACAAAAATGAATTGCTGGCAAGTATGCCGGATATAAAACCTGCCTATAGTAACAATGATTATAACGTTTATGATAAAGAATTTATTAAAACCGGTTTTAATGAAAAAGATGACCCTTACCATTTTGGTTATGACCTGATTAAGCTGGTTAAAAAAAGCGGGCATGAGATTGCTACACATACATACAGCCATTTTTTTTGTTTGGAAGACGGGCAAACAGCCGAAGAATTTGATGCAGATATTAAAGCAGCTATAAAAATTGCATTGGCCAATGATATGCATATCAGCACAATGGTTTTTCCCCGCAACCAGGTAAACGAAGCATACTTACCGGTGTTATTTAATAATGGGATACATGTTTATAGAGGCAACCCCATATCGTGGATTTACAAACCCCGGATGTTTGCTGCAGAATTGCCTTTTATAAGGCTTTGCCGCCTGCTTGATACTTATTTTCCCATTTCGGGCAATAACACTTTTTCAATAGATAAAAATAAACCTGCGGGCTTACCGGTAAATATTGCTGCCAGCCGGTTTTTAAAACCTTATAATAAAAACTTAAGCTGGTTTGAAAGACTGAAATTAAAAAGGATAATGAATGAAATGACTTATGCTGCAAAGAACAACGAACTCTATCATTTATGGTGGCACCCACATAATTTTGGGGTAAACATTCCCGAAAATATGAACAACCTTACTGTAATATTAAACCATTACCAGTTTCTGCAAAAAAAATACGGCTTTAAAAATCTTACCATGAAGGAAGCTGCAGGTTTTTAACACCATATCATTAAATTTGCTGTTACCTCATAAATATTACCGTGTTACAAAATAATCCGCATAAGAAAATAGTTTACCTGGCATCCAACTGCGAATCTTCCCGCTGGGTTTATAATTCGGTTTTATCTGATTTTAAAATTGAGGCTGCTATTATTGAAAATTCCATAAGCAAAATTAAACTGGCGAAAGGAAGGCTAAAACGAATAGGCCTGTTTAAAGTAACAGGGCAAGTGCTGTTTTCTGCTTTTATAGTACCCATTTTAAAATGGAAAGCGCAAAAACGGAAAAATGAACTGGTAATGCAATATCATTTAAATAATGATCCGTTTAATAATTCAGCTACTTTCTTTGTAGATTCAGTTAATGATGATACGTGCAAAGCGTTACTTGAAAAAATTAAACCCGATATTATTATAGTGAATGGCACCCGCATCATCAGCAAAAAAATATTGCAAAGTACCCATGCCCTTTTTATTAATATGCATGTGGGCATTACACCTCAATACCGGGGCAGCCACGGCGGGTACCGGGCTTTGCGTAATAATGATGATGCAAATTTTGGCACCACTATTCACCTGGTTGATGCAGGCGTGGATACCGGTGCGGTAATTAAACAGGTTTTTACAAAACCAGGAAAGCTGGATAATTTTACCACCTATCCTGTTCTGCAGGTTGCCATTGGCATTGCAGCTTTAAAAGAAATTTTGCCGGAAATTATTGCCGGAAAATATAATGCAATACATCATACAGAAAAAGGAAAAATGTATTACCAACCCACTATATGGGAGTATTTTACCGGGCATGTGTATTAATAATATTTTTTACCGGCAATACAGTTTAAATTTGCAATCTGTACCGACTACCCTGAAAATAAAAATAATACATGAAACCTTATAACAAACCATCGCTGCAAACAATACAGGCACATAATAAAAACATTGAAGTTTTTACAGCATTAGACAGTAGCGAAAATATAGATGCAAATGTTGTTACTGATTTTGGTGAGGAGTGGAAAAAATTTGCAGTTCA
>JANNYY010000165.1:0-33144 GCA_031410355.1 Chitinophagaceae bacterium
GCTTTTGTGAACTGGCTGGGACTCGAACCCAGGGCCCATACATTAAAAGTGTATTGCTCTACCAACTGAGCTACCAATTCATTATCTATTCTAATCCTCGTTTTATTCTTTCTTGTCTTCTCAGCGCCCTCCCGATAAAATCGGGATGCTCTACCAACTGAGCTACCAATTCTCCTTCCGTTTTTTTAACGGGAGTGCAAAAATAAGGTAAAAACATATTGCACCCATTTTTTTAAGAAAAGTTTTTCAACAATTAAATATTATTTTCAACAATTTGTTTGCAGACAGCAGCGTAACTCACTTATTTTTGCCTATATTAAACTTATGAATACAGAATTTTTCAAAAACAAAGTTGTAGTAGTAACAGGCGGCAGCGATGGTATTGGTAAAGCATTAGTAGATGCCCTCATCAGGCTCGGGGCCAAAGTAGCTACCTGTGGCCGTAACCAGGATAAATTATACGATCTGCAGTTACTGCATTCTGGCCATCATTTGCATACCCTTGTTGCGGATGTAAGCAATTATAACGATTGCAAAAATTTTATTGACAGCACAATACAGGTTTTTGGTGGCATAGATATCCTCATTAATAATGCAGGCATTTCTATGAGGGCTTTACTGAAAGACCTGGATGTTGAAGTAATACAAAAAGTGATGGACATTAATTTTAACGGCACGCTTTATTGTACCAAACTGGCATTAAATTCAATAATCGAACGCAAAGGAACCATTGCAGGTGTTTCATCTATTGCAGGTTACAGAGGGCTGCCTGGCCGCAGCGGCTATTCGGCCAGTAAATTTGCCATGCTGGGCTTTTTAGAAGCTTTACGAACAGAGATGATTGACAGTGAGGTAAACGTGATGTGGGTTTGCCCCGGATTCACATCGTCCAACATACGCAAGGCCGCCCTGAATAAAAAGGGCAGTTCGCAGGGTGAAAGCCCGATGAAAGAAGAAAAAATGATGAGTTCGGAAGAATGTGCACAACATATTTTAAAAGCTATCGAAAAAAGAAAAAGAACCCTGGTGCTCACTTTTAAGGGTAAGCAAACAGTTTTTATGAATAAATTTTTCCCTTCCCTTACTGATAAGCTCACAAAAAATTTCTTCTTCAAAAAAGGAGAACTAATACGTTAATCCGTTTAAACGTTAGTCTGTTTACGCGGATTAACCTCATCCTGACAGCGTTCAGCCTGGTGTACAATTTACAGATTAACGAATAACCAAATAAACGGATCAACAATTTCACAAAATGCCTTTAATAACCCTTACTTCTGATATTGGCCTGCAGGATTTCCTCATTGGCGCTGTTAAGGGACAAATGTTACAGATCAATCCTGAATTTTCTTTTATTGATATTTCTCATAACCTTTCCCCTTTTAATTATCCGCAGGCCGCTTACGTTTGCCGGAATGCGATAAAGAATTTTCCTGCCGGCACTTTTCACCTGGTATTGGTTAATTTATTTGATGAAAGGCCCGATCATATATTACTGGCTGAGCATAACGGGCATTATATTGGCTGTGCCGATAATGGCTTATTAACCATGATACTGGAAGAAGTGCCCCAAAAAATTGTTGCGCTGGCACTTGAAAAAAACGAACAGAAAAATACCCTTTACTGTGCCTCGGTATTTGCAAATGCCTTTAACCAACTACATAACGGAAAAAAGATGGAGGAACTGGGTGATGCCGGTATTTCCATCCAGGTTAAAAATCCATTAAGGCCCATGCTGGGTAATGAGTATATTGAAGGCCAAATTATTTTTATAGATAATTTTGAAAATGTAATTGTAAACATACACAAAGACGAGTTTGAAGAACAACGCAAAGGCAGGAGCTTTAAAATAGTTTTTAAAAGAGATGAAATGATTGAAAAAATCAGTGAAACTTATGCAGATGTAAATGAGGGCGAAAAACTGGCATTATTCAATTCGGCCGGATACCTGGAAATTGCCATCAACAAAGGCAATGCAGCCGGCTTACTGGGTCTGCAGGGTTTTTCGGAAAAGCAGTTACTGCAAAGCAAGATCATGAACAGCAGGCTTTTTTATCAAACGGTGAAAGTGTATTTTGAGTAGCCCCCTCAATCCCCCAAGGGGGAAATTATGGAGGAAATTGAATGGTAGATAAGGTTTTGCAAAAATGAATTTGGTTTGCATCATTGATGAAGAAAGAATAAATGTTGATTTGGAAGATATAATATTTAGTAATGGGATAAAGCACCGCTCCTTCTCCCCGGAGAAGGAGATGGAGGATGAGGTAACAAAATTTATCACAAAACACAATTAATTTTTCGCTGAATGGCGATTTAGTGCTTGGCATTTTTAAAAAACATATCTCCGGATAATTCCACAGACAAAGAATTACTTGTTGCTTTTAAAGCATCGGGCGATATTAATTTGTTAAGTACTTTATACCAGCGGTATATGGACCTAGTATTTGGTGTTTGCCTTAAATATTTTAAAGATACGGAGCGCTGTAAAGATGCTGTAATGGATATTTTTGACGAATTAAACACTAAATTGAGGGTATATGAAGTGGACAATTTTAAGGGTTGGCTGCATGTTTTGGCACGAAATTACTGCCTGATGCAGCTTAGAAGTCCACGAAACATAAAAACTACAGAATTTAATCCTATGCTTATGTATTCCGAACAAAATACGCATCTGAAGGTGGAAGCATTGGAAAAAGAAGAGAATTTTAAAAAATTAGAGCAATGTATAGAGACTTTGCCTGATGAACAAAAACAATCGGTTATGCTGTTTTATCTTAAAAACAAATGTTATAACGAAATTGCAGCCATAACCGGGTTTGACTGGAATAAAGTAAGGAGTTATATTCAAAATGGAAAACGTAATTTGAAGATATGCATGGATGAGAAGAATGGGATTGGGGAGTAGGAAAAAGGAATAGGGAATTCGGAATTGGGTAGATTACCGCCGGTTTATTTTATAAAAGTAATAGTGAGCAATAAAGAAAAAAATATTATTTATACAGCCAGTGATATTGAACAATATCTTTCGGGGAAACTTTCGCCGCAGCAAATGCATGGTATGGAAAAAGCTGCACTTGATGACCCTTTTTTAGCTGAAGCTATGGAAGGTTACGAAGGCATGAAAGATACGGAATGGAATGATCAACTGGCAATACTGCGTGAAGAAATTGGAGGCAGAGGATCGGTGGCAAAAGTTATTCCCCTGCATAAGCCCAAAAATAATTGGTGGAAAATTGCTGCTGCAATTTTTATCTTAGGTGCAGGTACTGCTTTAACTTTTATACTTACCAACAATAATACGTTGGAAAAAATCAGTCCTCAAATTGCACAAACTACAAATGTATCAACCGACAGTAACCTGTTAACTGAAAACACTGTACCTCCTCCTCCTTCGGTTACTGAATCGCTTAATCCAACTGCTTCCACACCAAAAGAAGAATTAACAGTACCAATACACGGGCCGGTTGTTAAAACGGGCACGGATAATAAGGCCAATAGTAATTTTATTACCGAACCGGGATCTGCACAAATAAACCCGGTGGCGGCAGGCAGCGTAACAGTGGTACATGATGATAAAGTGAATGCAGTTGCGCCACCTGTAAATAAAGATGCCTTCGCAAAAAAGGATGAGGAAAAACGTGCAGAAGAAATCATAACTGCAAAAAGCATCCCGGCATCAAAACCAAATGATGCAGAGGCTTTAAATCGCCAGAGAAGCCAGGTTTTTGCAAGTGCTAAAAAAGAAGCAACCCCTAATAATTTTTTTACCGCACAGGTTGTGGCAAACGATAATACGCCCCTTCCCTTTACCAATATCTCTATTAAAAAAGAAAATTTTGGTACTTATGCCGATGCAAAAGGAATGGTCAGGCTGGTATCAACCGATAGTGTTTTAAATATTGAAGTGAGATCTGTAGGTTACTTACCAAAAACATTTACTTTACGCAACAACCAGGCACAAACAAAAATAATATTACAGGAAGATGAAGTGGCGCTAAAAGATAAAATGGTTATTGGAAAAGCAGATATAGCAACCAATCAAAAATCACGCCGGGCAACGCTTTCCACAGATTCTGCCGTAAATGTAGAGCCTGCCGATGGCTGGGAGAATTACAAGACTTATGTGGCCAATAACCTCGATATTCCTGAAGATATATTGAAAAGGGATCTACATGGCGAGGTTGAAATTACATTCGATGTTAAATCAAACGGAACCATCTCAAATTTACGTGTAAATAAATCGCTTGGTACAGATTATGATGAAGCTGCAAAGCGTTTAATTCTGGAAGGCCCCCAATGGAAAGTAAAAAAAGGAAAGAAAACTTCTGCAAGCGTTAAAGTGCAATTCTAACTATTTTCTTAACCCTGCCTGACTTTACACGCAACTTAGATTTTAGTAACTTAGCACTCAAAAAAAACTATATGAAAAAAATATTATTATCAGCCATTGCGCTTGCCGGTTTTGCATTACTATGCACCGCACAGATAAAGATGCCTGCCCCATCGCCAACACAAACTGTTAAGCAGGATTTTGGAATTGGAAATATAGAATTAACTTATTCAAGGCCATCAATAAAGGGCCGTAAAATTTATGGTGACCTTGTTCCTTATAATAAATTATGGCGCACCGGTGCAAACGCAGCAACCAAAATTGTTTTCAGCGATACGGTAGAAATTGGCGGCAAAAAAATTGACAGCGGTACTTATGTTATGTACACCATTCCGGGTATTGACAGCTGGGAAGTGATTTTAAACAGAGGCTTGAAAAACTGGGGCATAGATGGCTATAAAGAAACCGAAGATGTTGTTCGTTTTAAAGTGGAACCGGTAAAAATGAAAAATAAATTAGAATCGTTTACAATGGAATTTTCGGATGTAAAACCTGAAACCTGTTCATTGGATATTAAGTGGGAAAAAATTGCAGTATCAATCCCCATTGTTGCAAATTTTAAAGATAAAATAAGGACACAGATTGAAGCTGCAATGAAAACGGATAAAAAACCTTATTGGCAGGCAGCGCAATTTTACAATGAGTATGATAAGAATTTAGCGCTAGCTTTGGAGAATGCAACCAAAGCTATTGAAGAAAATAAAGAAGCTTACTGGATGTGGATATACAAAGCAAAAATTCAAAAAGATATGGGCGATATAGCAGGTGCCATGGAGAGTTCAAAAAAATCTTTGGAATTTGCTGCAGCAGCTAAAAATGATGACTATGTAAAAATGAATAAAGACTTACAGAAAAGTTTAAAATAGTAGCTATTGAATATATTTTTAAAAAAGCGTTGCATTATTGCAACGCTTTTTGTTTTGTAAAGAGTTGAAACAATGAAGCCAGGGCAACAACCAATATGGCGCCAATGGCATTTAACCAGAGAAACGAAACGATATTCTGTTGGTAAATAAAAATAACCAGCAATTCAGAAACAGCAGCAGCATAAAAAACAGCATGCCCCCTGATGAATTTGATACCTAATGCCACCAAAAATATTCCCAGGATAACCCCATAAAAAAGTGAACCCAGGATATTCACAGCTTCAATAAGGCTGTTGCCGATATTATAGGCAAACATGGAAATGACGATGCAAAAAATACCCCAGCCCAGTGTGTACCATTGCGATACTTTATAGTCTTCCAGTTCGGTTCCTTTTTTAACAAAGAACTTTTTATGAAAATCAACTACCGAACAGGCTGCCAGCGAATTTAGCGCTGCAGCTATACTGCCCCATGCTGCTAAAAAAATGATGGCAAAAATTAATCCGATCAACCCTACAGGCAAATTTTCTTTCACAAACCAAAGAAAAATATAGTTGGTATCTTTTGGATCGCCCGGCAATGCTCTTTTCATTACCCCCGCAAATGTTTTTCTTATTTCATTCGCCTCACGCTTATCACTCAATACAAATGCCTTATTGTATTGCGCCTCCAGCATGTTCAATGAATCTTTTTTTATCGTTTGTTTTGCCTGTTGCATGGTAACTGTATCAAAATATACGGGCCCTTTGTTGTATTGGTAAAAAGAAAAGATAAGTATGCCAATGAGTAAAATAAAAAATTGCATGGGTACTTTTACCAGCCCGTTCATTAATAATCCTTTCCTGCTTTCTTTTACATCTTTGGCTGTAAGGTAACGCCCAACCTGGCTGTGATCGGTTCCAAAATAACTCAGGGCTAAAAAAAATCCGCCGATCAATCCACTCCATATATTGTATTTATCCTGCCAGTTAAAACCCTTTTCAGTAAAGCCGGTGGTGATAATGTTCATCTTACCCATCTCACCGCTTTTATGCAGGGCCCCAGTAAAGCCAATGGCATCGGGTAATAATTTAACGGCTAAATATCCAACAATAAACAAAGTAACAAACACAATGATCATCTGTAGTTTTTGTGTATGTGCAACTGCTTTGGCTCCGCCACTCATGGTATAAATAATAAGCAACCCGCCCATCACCAGGTTGGTATAATAAATGTTCCAGCCCATTAACGAACTTAAAACAATAGATGGCGCAAAAATGCTGATGCCCGTACTTAATCCGCGTGATAATAAAAATAAAAAGGAAGTAAGGGTACGTGTTTTAAGGTCGAAGCGGTTTTCTAAAAATTCGTAAGCCGTATAAACTTTTAACTTAGTAAAGACGGGTACAAAAAATATACTGATAACGATCATTGCCAATGGCAGGCCAAAATAATATTGTACAAAACGCATTCCATCGCTGAAAGCCTGGCCGGGGCCGGTTAAAAAAGTAATTGCACTTGCCTGTGTACCCATAATGCTGAATAAAACGAGGTACCAGGGTAATGAACGGTTACTTAAAAAATAACCTTCCAGGTTTTTTGTAGTAAGGCTTTTATAAATACCATACATGATGATGCCGGTAAGCGTAACAATTAATATGATCCAGTCAATACCGCTCATACCCCAAACCCCTGAAGGGGCTTTTACAGTTTTTAATTTTAAAAGACTTTTGATTATTCATACCTGAGACTATTTTTTAAATTCCATAGTAATTAAATAAAAAATAATTATTTGCATAATTAAAAAGAGCAGTACAGCCAGGTACCATTTACTCCAGTATGACTTTTCGTTTTGCATTTTTTTATTGTCTTATTATTCTACAAGCTTTGAGCAATCTGCGAATTGCATTTGCATAATATTTTAATAGATTTTTTTTTGCGTTCGGAATGACAGCATATTACTTTATATATTTATTCCTGTTATTAGCAATTAAATTCGCAAACAGCCTGTAAGCACCCGGTACCCCCGCAGGCAATTCTCTAAAGAAGACCAAACCGGTGTACACAAATCTTCCTTTGCCATAATTGGCAATGATCAAACTTCCGTTTTGTTCCTGTTCGCCGGGATCTTTCATACCCAGGATTGCTTTGTAAGCGGTATCCACTTTTTCTGCATGATAAATACTACGCTCCTGTATCCAGCCATCAAAATCTTTATCAGTTATTTTATTTGGATAATTTAATGCAGGATGACCGGGAATTAAAAAATTAACTTTTGCATCTTCATCTGTTACCCTGTTACGGCTGATGTTGAAAGGATAAGGAGCAATTTTTGCTTTAACCGGCCCTATCTGGTTACTGGTATTGTATTGAACAAGCATTACTCCCCCCTCATTAACGTACTGCATTAATTCATCGTAAACATTATTCATCCAATCATTGGTATTGTAAGCACGCACGCCGGTAATAACCGCATCAAACTGTTTTAAATTAGCTGCCCTGATATCTGTTTCTTTAAGCGTTACCACTTTGTATCCCATGGCCAGCAGGGCTTCAGGAACTTTGTCTCCTGCTCCGGGAATGTATCCCACAAGATTCCCTTCGGTTTTAAGGTCGAAACTTATCGAAGTAAATAGTACAGGTTGCGTATAACTGATGGAAGGAATATGATCATAGTTTATTTGATGAAGTTCTGCAAAAACTGTTCGGTCACTTTTATATAACTGATCATGAACGGTAAGCGATAAACCATTACCCTTACTGTCAGCAGAAAGATGTGTTGCTCCATGAATTTTTATGGTCTGATCTTTGTTCATAAGCATGTCATCTTTCAGGACAGGCAAAAACCCTTCGCCATTTTTTATATAGCTGTTAAATGAATTTTTCTCTTTAAAAGATTTTATTTCCCACTCATTACTCCCGCCATTTATGGTAAGCCTGGGTACAGAGCTTACCGAAAAAGCAGGTATGATATTCACCGGTTGATACAACTCCCCTTTCACCGGGTCTGTAAATTTATACCGGATTGGTTTCGTAAACTTAAATTCTTTGCCTTCGATCAGCATACTGAATTCTACACTAAATGGATCATTCTCTGCCCTGCCAATTTGCTGCTGTTCTGTTACATTAAAACTCCCTTTGTCCATCGGGTTTTGTAGCCAGTAAGGCTGTGTTAGTTTTGTATCTGGTTTGATGTACATGCTGTAAACCTTTACCGAATTCACATTTTTTTGTAACTGGTCAAAAATGATATAATCATCATTTACATGCGCATCGGCACTTAAAATATTTGCACCGGAGCGGTTATTAACCACTAAATTTATTTTTAAACTATCGCCTTGCACGGCATATAGCGTATTTGTTGTAGCATCAATAAATAATCCACTGCAGTTTTGAATGATGTCCTTCACTGCATTTAATTTTTGCGCTTTCCAGTAATCATCCTGCAGGGTTTCAATTTTTTTGTACAGATCAACCAATGCAGCAATTGATTTTTCAGGATGCGATACATCGAACTTTTCAATGATCTTATTAATTGTATTTGTAAGCCCGGCATTATCAGTTCGTTTCCAGTTTACCTCAACTCCATCCATCAAATCATTAACCGGCGCTGTTCCTTTTATAGTTTTAAAATATTCAATTACACTCCCTCTTTGTGCAGCTACACCAAAGCCCTGGCTCTTGTGCTGGCTTCTGCTGGCGGCAGCAATCTCACCATAACTTTTGCCAAGTATTGGATTATAGTCGCCACACTCCAGTTTAAACTGGTCATTACTTTGGGTATTGGTACTGCCAAAATTAAATGTGTTCCATAAAATTCTTTGCGCCTGCCAAACCGTTACGCCCTTACTCAATTGTTCGGGGAATTTTGACGGGTCGGCTGCCGCATCAAATGCTTCGCCTGCAAGTATGGCCGAAGCGGTATGATGCCCATGCCCACCCTCGCCTGTTGTGGGAAAACGGGTGATGATAACATCCGGACGAAATTTTCTGATCACCCAAACCACATCACTTAATATTTTATCGTGTCCCCAAAACTTCATAGCTTCTTCGGGGCTTTTGCTGTAACCAAAATCAAATGCCCGGCTAAAGAACTGCTCTGCGCCATCAATACGGCGGGCCGCCAGTAGTTCCTGTGTACGTATCAAACCAAGATCAACACCCTGCTCATCACCTATTAAATTTTGTCCTCCATCCCCACGGGTTAAACTTAAATAACCGGTACGGTATAATTTTTCATTAGCTAAGTATGCCAGCAGCCTGGTATTCTCATCATCGGGATGAGCCGCTATATACAAAACCGAACCTAAGACATTGAGTTTTTTTAACTGCAGTAATATTTCGGAAGAGGTATATGATTTGGGAGTTTGGGCATTTGCTTCGCAAAAGAAAGCCACAAAAAAGAGGAAGAAAATTTGCTTACGCAAATTAAAATTGCCACTGAAGCACTGACGCACTAAATTGATTTGCTTACGCAAATAATATTTGCCACTGAAACACAGAAGCACTGAAGTTAAGCACTTAGAAAATAGTTGTTTAAATTCCTGGTAAATCATTAATAACATAATTTGTATTTTTTCTGTGTGTCAGTGCCTCAGTGGCAATTCCACATGTTGCGAAGCAACATTCTCAAACCCTCAAAGTTATACAGCGGTTAAAAATAACAAAAGCGGATGACTTTCATCATCCGCCTGTAAAACTTATTGGTCAATTATCATTTAAAAGATAAACTTAACCGGGCAAACACAAATCTTCCGTTAAAACCAAACTGAGATGTGTTTCTCGAATATTCAAATTGATTAGCATTACTCAGATCAATTATACCCGGTGTACCGTATCCACCTGCAACTAAAGGATTAGCTGCGGTTTGTATCTTTAAATTTTTATCGGGGTAAATATCAAAAATATTATTGGCTCCCACAGTTACTTTCAGCATCCGGTTAATGGAATAGCCAACCGAAAAATCTGTAATTGTTCTGGATCCCCAAACCGGGTGCTCTACTGCAATAAACTGGTTATTGATATAAGCACCTTCCACAAATCCATCTGCATTAACATCAGCAGTATTTGGGTCTGTAACTTCGCCAAAAAAAGTCTGGCGTAAAAACAATTCAAATTTACCCGTTGTAAGTGTATTGATCAACGCAAGTTTGGTACGTGGCACGGCCGACTCCAGGTAAATACGGCTTGCTTCATTAAAATAATTATTGAGGTTACCGGTTGATGCCAGTAACGGCGAAGCAATGATACCGCCGGTTTTGTTGGTTTTACTTACCGTACCTGCCAGGTCGGTCTTTAAAGAAAAATTAGTGAATTTAAACCGGTTGGTTATAATGAAATCAATACCTTTTGATTCGGTGTTAATAGCATTGGTAAAGAAGGTTGCGGAAGTGGCTCCTGCCTGGTCAAATGCCTGTTGTAAAGTAAGCAGGTCGCCGGTTGGTGTGCCACCGGGCCTTGCAAATTGGCCCGTAAGTATAATACGGTCTTTTATCTTAATTAAATAACCATCAACAGTTACTGTAAGTGTTGAATGTGGAATATTATAGGTAAACCCTGCACTGTAACTGTTTGCAGTTTCCTGTTTTAAATCTGGAATGCCCAGCAGTTTTGCAGCTTTGGACTCGTTGGTAAATGTTCCTACTTCAAAAGGTACGCCGCCTAAAAATTGTGTAGCTGTTGAATTAAAATATTTCTGCTGCAAAGATGGCGCCCTGAAACCTGTAGCAATTGCCCCCCTGATATTTAAGCCATGACCAATGGTATATCTTGTAGCAAATTTGTAATTAAAAGTACTTCCAAAATCACTGTAATTTTCGTACCGCAATGCCGCATTCAGCAGCCATGCTTTTACCGGGTTCAATTCCACATCAACATACCCGGCCACACTGTTCCTGTTTTTGCTAATGGCATTCTCTTTTCTAAAGCCGGGAAAAACCTGTGCACCGCCCGGCCTTCCAGAACCAAAAAAATCGGTGGGCAACGTATTTGCAGGCGAAGTGGGTGTTGCAGGAACGCCATTAATATCGTACCGTTCGTAAGAGTTTTCATCACCCGAAGTAATTTTAAAATTCTCGATTCTAACCTCTGCGCCAAATGCCAGATTAAAACCTTCCAGTAAACCAAAACCTTTTGACAGGTCAAGATTTGCGGTGTTTTGCGTAAACCCTAATTTACCCGCATTAAATTCAAGTGGCGAACTAATGCCAAGCGTGGCATTGGATGTATTTTTAATGGTGTATTTAAACTGGTTGTTTCCAAAAGTATTGCTGATGTCGTAATTCCATCCGGCGAGTTTACCTCTTATACCCGCAGCCAAAGATGCGTCGGTAATATCTGAACCGATCTCGGGTAAAAATCCATTTGGATATAACTCAGTAAGGGTACGGTTTTGAATGGGCCTGCGGTAAAAACCTGCCGCATTACCGCTGCGGATTCCGTACCCGCCAAAAGTATAAAAGCTGGCTTTATCATTAATGGGTATCACCGTGTTCATAAACAACTGGCCGCTGGTTAATTTTGACTGGCCAATACGCATATTGAAATCCCTTCTTTCCTTACCCCTGTACAACAATTCGTTATTGGTAACATCGGCACCCAAAATACCCTGCATGGCTGCAATAGTATTGGCAGCCTGTATACTCGATTGTTGTGCGGGTGTTAAATAAGTTACCTGCGGTGCAAATTGTTTAATGGTACTGATAATTTGTGCGGTATTGGGTGTGTTATTTATATTTTTAAATAAGCTTGATAAATTAACCCCGCCCATTAATGCCCTTGCTTCCACAGCATTGTAAATATTAAAAAGAGCGCCGTTAAAATCTGTTGCCCGCCTGGTATCTTCCCTGGTTGTAAAGCTGCCGGTTAAATTTATTACGCCTCCTTTTTTGCCAATACCAATGCCATAATTCAAATCAACCTGCACCTGTTTACCATCCATACCTCCCCGGAAGTCATTAGAACCTTTGCCTAAAAAACCACCCCCATATACGGCAGCAGTAAATTTCCTGATATTTTTTTTCATCACTACATTAATAACACCTGCAATGGCATCTGAACCATATTGTGCTGATGCGCCATCCCGTAAAACTTCAATACGCTCAATAGAAAATGCAGGAATAGCATTCAGATCGGTACCTACCGAACCCCTGCCCGGTGTACCATTAATATTAACCAAAGAAGAAGTATGCCTTCTTTTACCGTTTAATAAAACCAATACCTGGTCGGGGCCCAGGCCACGTAACTGTGCAGGATCAATATGATCGGTACCATCGGCAACAGTACTGGCGTTGGATGTAAATGAAGGTGCCACATAATTCAGTATCTGCGTTAAATTAGCCTGTGGTGCCGATGTTGCCAAAGCAGATACATTAATAATATCAACAGGTACTGCTGTTTCAGTAGATACTCTTAATGGGCTCCGGGAACCGATTACCAGCACTTCTGTCATATCTGTTGCAGTTACCAGGATAAAATCAACAGTTGTTTCTTTACCGGCTATAACTGTTACTTTTTGTTCAGTTGCTTTTTGCCCGGTATAACTTGCAATGATGGTATAAGTACCGGGAGCTAAAACCAGTTCATAATTACCCGATTCATTGGTAATGGCATTTTTATTTTTTCCCTGTACCAACAGGGTTGCCTGTACCAATGCTTCTCCGCTTTCATTTTTTACAGCGCCTTTTACAGTGCCTGTTTGAGCCTGTACTAACTGGCATGAAAGAATAGCGAAAAAAAATAAGATGTAATACGTGGGGGTAGATGTTTTCTTATGCATTTTTTTGGGTTTTGGTTTAATAATAATTAACCATCCCTGCTTATGCCGGGATTATTAAAACTTAATTTAAACCAAATTTTTAAAACCTGCTAATTTTTAACATCAATGTTACTGACCAACTAAAAACACTGCATTGGCCAACAGCATCTTTCCATTCTCCCAAAAATTCCTAAAAACAGGATCATCAGCAAAAAATATAACAGAGCCACTGCCCAATGGCAACACACCTATAACAGTACCATCTTTAATTTTTTCACGTGTGGCACTGCCCACAAAACCTGCAGTTTGATTTTCTTTTTTTATGATTCCCACATTCCAGCCGTCTTTCATAAACTCATATATATCGCTGCCCAATTTTAAAGAATAATAATTATTGCCATATCCAAATGCCAGCGGATGCGAATTATCTATCTCCACTTTATAAATGGCGCCGGGAATATTATTTACAACAGCATCTCTTTCCCGGTTCTCATATCGTTTTACATTTTTGTAAATTTCCTTTTCATCTTTTTTATCATCCTTCTTATCATCAGCTTCCTCACTTTTTTTAAGTTTGATACCCCAATCTGCTTTGGCAATTTGTGCTGCAGCATTATCAATTGCAATAATTTTTCCGCCCTGCTGTACCCACAATTTAATTTCTGCTGCAGCTTCTTTATCTTTTAAAAATGTATAATTACCGTCGGGTAAAATCAATACATCAATATTTTTTAAAGCAGCCCCGTCAACCTCCTCAGCATTTATTAAACTTACCGGGTAATTTAATTGCTGCTCAAACAAATGCCATATTTCGCCTGCGGCATTTGGGTTAACTGTTTTGCCTGTTAACAAAGCCACTGTTGGGTTTTTTACCAGGTGTACTTTTTCACTGCCAAAGTCAAAGCCGGTATCCATAAAACCGCCGGCCACTGCAGTAACCCCGGCATTGAATGATTGTGCCAGGTCAGCAAACTGCTGTAATTTATCTTCATTGGCTTTTTTTAAAACAATGATAGTTCCTTTTTGAAAAGACTGGCCATTATAAGTAAAAGCGCTTTCCGCAAAGCGCAGTTTAATTTTTGCATTCAGCAAAGCAGCTAAAAATTTTACATCGGCAAAAGAATTATAATTTACAAGGTAACCATACGCAGATGCTGATACCGCTGCATTTTTATTTGAAGGGGAATAATTTCCTGCAGCCAATTTTTCTTTTACAGCATAGGTTTGTACGCCATAAACAAAAGGCAGGCTCCAGGCTGTAATATCATACGTAACAGAATCATGCAATGCAGATGCAGGCTCAAACAAAACTTTTACCAATGCTGATTTGGGTTGATAAGCAGAAACAGCAATATTGTTTGAAGGGGTAAATGTTTCATCTTTACCCGTAAAATAATTATAGCCTTTTATAGCATTCCCATTTGTACTGCCATATTGAATTCCGTTTATTTCAAAAAAGTTTCGCAGGGCTTCACGTTTGTTCACATTTGTTTCGGTTATCACGTAAGTTTTATATTCCCCAATTCCCCCGGTGTTGGCATCATCAAAATATTTTTTGAATTCGCTGATGAGTTTACCTGCATGTTGAGAAGCAATTTCAATAGTACTCATGCTGCTGGTAAAATGGTGGGCTATCCGGTCTTTTAAAGTAAGGGTATCGCCATCATTGGTAACCACTGCTAATCCGCCGCGGCTATGGCCCGCCTGTTCGTAGGTCATACCAATTGCACCGTTGTAAGTTGGATAAGTATCGCCATAAGCAGGATAAAATAAATCAAATACTTCTTTGGTAAAATACAGCCACCCGTTTGCATCAAAATATTTTGCATGGTTTTTACCAATAATAACCTGGAAATCCCGTTGCCATTTTGTTATTACCTCATGAAGCGGTTCGGCAGCAGGCGCAAAAAAATACGGATTGTTTATACCCTGCTCATGAAAATCGCAATGTATCTGCGGCATCCATTCATTATATTTTTTTATCCGGGCCTGCGTTTCTACCTGTGTTTGCCAGGCCCAGTCACGGTTCAGGTCAAAATTATAATGGTTAACCCGGCCACCCGGCCAGGGCTCATTGTGCTCACGTGTATTGGCATTGGCATTGGCATTTTTTCCAATCATTTGGGTAAACCAGTTTACATACCTGTCCCTTCCATCTGGGTTTAAACAGGGGTCAATTATTACAACTGTATTTTTTAACCACGCTTTTGTTTGCGCATTGTTTTCATTTAATAATTCGTACAGGGTTTTCATCGAAACTTCGGATGAACTAGCCTCGTTGCCATGCACATTATAACTCAGCCACACAATGGCAGGCGCAGTCATATCTGCAGCTTTATCTTTTAAAATTCCGGTAAGCCGTAAATTATTTTTCCTGATCTCATCCAGTTTTACCATGTTCTCAGGCGTGGAAATAAAAGCTAATAAAAGATCCCTGCCTTCGTTAGTTTCACCATATTTTTCCAGCTTCATCATTTGCGGCATGGCTGATGCAGCCTGGTTAAAGTAATTTACAATTTTGTAATGCGGCGTAAATTTGCTGCCAAGCGAATATCCCAAAAATTCGTCGGGCGATTTTAGCTGTGCAAATAAACTGCTACTTATAAAAAGCAGGATAAAAGAAAATAGTTTAATGTTCATTGTTTGATTTTATTCATTTTTATAAATCAGTTTAGCAAATAAATTTTTTATCCTAGCTGCTAAATATTAGGTGAAAATAAAGAAAGCAGGTGACTTACGGTTTCCTCTTATCCATAATGTAAATATCCGGTTGTTTGGTATTATCCCGATTTAATTTTAAAAAAAGTCTTAAAAGTCAAATTTTGCCGGGAAGCCGGGAAGGCGATAAGAAACCGGAAGTTAAAAATCAAAACTCTACGTCTTACCGCCTTCCCGGCTATTTATCCGGTTCATTGCTTTTGAGAACAGTTTCATATTTTTATGTTTTTGTCGCAACTCTGTATTTCAAACGGATACTCTATCAAATATTTGGTTGTAATAAAGTAAATTCGGTAAAATTTTCAATATGCAGTTTCAAAAGATATTATTTGCAGCCTGTTTTTTTGTACTCTCCGCCTGTACAGTGTTTACGCAGGCACAAACAATAAACGGCAAAAGCTATACCATTCAAAAAAAGATCAGTTGCAGTAAAGGTGCTGTGGTTTCGGCTCACCCATTGGCAAGTTTGGTTGGGGTTTACATTTTAAAAAAAGGCGGCAATGCAATAGATGCTGCCATTGCCACACAACTGGCCCTGGCTGTTGTTTACCCCGGCGCAGGAAATATTGGTGGTGGCGGATTTATGGTGGCCCATTTAAAAGACGGAAGAAATATCAGCCTTGATTACCGGGAAAAAGCCCCGGCTAAAGCTACACGAGATATGTATCTTGACGAAAAGGGAGAGCCGCAGATGCATTTATCGCAGGATGGACATTTGGCCGCAGGAATCCCCGGTACCATTGCCGGTTTATTTGCCTGTCTGAAATATGCAAAGCTTTCTTTTGCAGCTCTAATACAACCAGCCATTGATCTTGCAGAAAAAGGATTTGCAATTACTGCTTCACAAGCCAAATCTTTTAATAGTACTAAAAAAGAATTCCTGGAGTTGAATACTGCTTCGGTTGCATTTGTGAAAGAAATGGAGTGGAAAGGGGGTGATATTTTAATACAAAAAGACCTTGCTAATACTTTAAAACGCATAAGGGATAATGGACAAAAAGGATTTTATGAAGGCGAAACTGCCAGGCTTATTGTTGCCGAAATGAACAAAGGGAAAGGAATAATTTCATTGGATGATCTAAAAAATTACCAGGCAAAAGAAAGGCCTGTAATAGATTTTAATTATAAAGGTTACCAGGTTATAACTATGCCTTTACCCAGCAGTGGCGGTATTATTTTACAACAGATGATGAAGATGATTGAAGATAAAAATATTGCTGCTATGAAATTTCAAACAGCAGCATCGGTACAGTTAATGACCGAAGTTGAACGCAGGGCTTTTGCAGACAGGGCAGAGTTTTTAGGCGATCCCGATTTTGTAAAAGTGCCGGTTAAAACTTTGGTAAGCCCCGCCTACTTAAAAGAACGCATGAAGGATTATGAACCGGGCAAAGCAGGCAACAGTAAAAATACCGTGGCCGGAAATATAAAAGAAAGCGAAGAAACAACCCATTTAAGTGTGCTGGATATGTATGGTAATGCCGTGTCTGTTACAACTACTTTAAATGGCGGCTATGGCAGCCGTACAGTTGTTGCTGGTGCCGGTTTTTTATTAAATAACGAAATGGATGATTTTAGCGTAAAACCCGGCGTACCCAATATGTATGGTGCTTTGGGTAACGAAAAAAATGCCATTGCCCCCGGCAAAAGAATGCTGAGCAGTATGACCCCAACTATTGTTTTAAAAAACGGCTCGCCTTACCTGGTAGTTGGCACTCCGGGAGGCACAACCATTCCTACGAGTGTATTTCAAACCCTCGTAAATGTTTTGGAATTTAACATGACTGCAGATGATGCAGTTAACAAACCTAAATTTCATCATCAGTGGTTGCCGGATGAGATTGCTGTAGAAAAGGATTTTGATGCAGCCGTAAAAAAACAACTGGAGGATATGGGATATAAATTAAAAGAAAGAACTGCTATTGGCAGAACAGAAGTCATTCAAATAAAAAATCCTGCTGTAAAACTCCGTAAGATTATTGCAGTTGCTGATAAAAGGGGAGATGATGATGCAAGAGGCTGGTAGGAACACGCCTTTCGGCGTGTTCGAATTCGCCGCAAGGCGAATTCCTACGGGCGTGTACAGAATTCGCCGCAATGCGAATCCTTTTTCAGAACACGCCGCAAGGCGTGTTCCCACAAAAAATCTATAAAATGTCAATGGGTAATTTCTTTCTTCAATCCGCAATTAAGAGGCTGAGTTATTATAAAGAACTCGGTGATAAAACATTTGAACAATTATCAGAAAACGATTTTCATTTTAGCCCCAATGCAGAAAGTAACAGCATTGCCATCATTATTCAGCATGTGTCCGGTAATATGCTGAGCCGGTGGACAGATTTTTTATCTTCAGATGGAGAAAAAGAATGGCGAAACCGTGATGCAGAGTTTGAAGAACAACATTTTACAAAACAACAATTAGTTGAGCTTTGGGAAAAGGGATGGGATTGTTGCCTTAACACATTAAACTCATTAACGGAAAATGATTTGATGAAAACAATTTCTATCCGCAGCGAAGGTTTATTAGCTGTAGATGCCATCAACAGGCAAATGGCACATTATCCTTATCATGTGGACCAGCTCATTTACCTGGCTAAGATCATCAAAAATGATAACTGGCAAAATCTTTCCATTGCGAAAGGAAGCTCAGCACAATTCAACAGTCAAATGAAATCAAAAGGTTGAGTAGTACAAGAATTTTAGCTGTTAATTATATTTAAAGTTTGGTACCCAATTTGCCTTTACAATGCCGAATAACTATTTTTACAAATAATAATTAACCCTGCACAAACTACTCAACATATCAAAATGGTTTTTGCTTACACTGCTGTTCTGGCTGTTGCTTGCCGTTTTGTTCATTTATATCTTACCAATATCAGCCGTAGTTTTTGCAATTTTTTTATTGGGCTGGGCTTTTGCATGGGGCCTTTTTTTTAAAAAAAAGAAACATAAAACCTGGTTCTTTTTATTTTTAATAGGGTTGATCTTTTCTACCTGGGGCTTACTGCAGATAAATCCTGTACAAAACTGGCTTGTTAAAAATGTTTCGCATACTTTATCAAAAGAATTAAAAACAAAAGTTGAAATAAAGCATGTGAACTTTGGCTTGTTTAATAAAATGCTGGTAGAAGGAGTATTGATTGAAGACAGGAAAAAAGACACATTATTATATGCAGATAATCTAAAAGTAAATATTACCGATTGGTTTTTCTTTAAAGATAACATCACCCTTAAATATGTTGGCCTCTCCGGCGCTATAATTAATTTGAACCGTACAGATTCGGTATGGAATTACCAGTTCCTCGTTGATTATTTTGCTTCACCAAAAAAAACGGCACGTACTGATAAAGGCCCTATTGAAATTGATTTTAAAGTACTCGATTTAAATAATGTGGCCGTAAACTTTGTTGATAAATGGGCCGGGCAGGACCTGAAAGGCTCGGTAAAAAAATTATACCTTACTGCCGATGATTTTGATGTAAGAAAAAAGATCATTGATATTAATCAACTTGATCTTGAAAACCCGGTATTTGCATTATATGATTACAAGGGCAATAACCCTGTAACTGTTTTATCTCCTGACCTGCTTCCGGTAAATGTTATTGATTCGGGGCAGTTAAAATTAAATGCAGATGGATGGCAGTTTAGTATTGCTAAGATCAATATAAAAAACGGAACTTTTATTAATGAAAAAGAAACCGCCCGGGGCCCTTATACTGATCGTTTTGATGGCCAGCATATCATGTTCTCAAACATAAACGGGGAATTGAGTAAGATACTTCTTACAAACGATACAATTACTACAAACATTCAGTTATCAGCGAAAGAAAAAAGTGGTTTTGAAATTAAGAAATTGAATGCCAGCGTAAAGCTAACGCCCCAAATATTGGAGTTTAATGACCTTGACCTGGTTACCCGTAAAAGCCGTATAGGTAATTATTATGCCATGCATTACAAAAACTTTAATGCTGATATGAGCAACTTTTTACACGACATAAAATTGCAGGGAAGGTTTGTAAAAAGTTATATTCACTCAGATGATCTTGCCTTTTTTGCACCCAATCTTAGATCCTGGAAGCGCATTATTTATTTTGATGGAAATGCAATTGGAAGTATTGATAATCTTACAGCAACCGGTTTAAAATTAAAAAGTGATAACACTACCATTGATGGTGATATCTCCTTAAAAGGCCTGCCAGATATTTACAACACATTTATTGATTTTAAATCGAAAGACCTGCAAACCAATTACAGCGACCTGGCCAAGCTGGTACCATCCATAAAGCGGTTGGGGCCAAAAACATTAAGCAGTTTGGGCAATATCCGTTTTAAAGGAAATTTCACCGGCTTTATACAGGATTTTGTTGCGTATGGAAATATCAGTTCGGGCATTGGTAATTTAAATGCCGATCTCAATATGAAACTGCCCACAAACCAAACGCCTTCCTATTCAGGTAAAATTTCATCGGCGGGGTTAGACCTTGGCAGGCTATTTAATACAACCAAAGTAGGCAAAGTTGCGCTTGACGGTACAGTGAAAGGCAGTGGATTTTCATTAGATAATTTAAATGCCGATTTTAACGGAAAAATCCACAGCCTCGAATTTTCGAACTATACCTACCAGGACCTTACCATCAACGGAACTTTTATAAAAAAACAGTTCAAAGGCAAATTGGATATCAACGATCCTAATTTAGTTATTAATAATTTAAATGGTTCCATAACCCTGCTGGGCGATACCACCCAGTTTAATTTTAACGCCGATCTGCAGAAAGCAAACCTGAAACAGTTGAAGATAACAAAAGGGGATTTTACTTTGTCGGGGCTTTTAAATTTAAATTTTGTTGGTAATAATATTGATAATTTTTTGGGCACGGCAAAAATGTATAATGCACAACTCCAGCATGATACAAGCAATATGTCGTTTGATTACTTTTCCTTAAACTCAGCTATGCAGGGAGAAAACAAAATACTTTCTGTTGAAACAAACGAAATTGAAGGAAGCATAACGGGTAAGTTTAAAATACTGGAATTACCCGATGCGTTTAAGGTTTTTCTTAACCGGTATTACCCCTCCTATTTTAAAAAACCAAACTATGCAATTGGTAACCAGGATTTTTCTTTTCTTATTAAAACAAAAGAAGTTGATGAATATGTAAGGTTATTTGATAAACGTTTAACGGGGTTTGACAATGCTGTATTTTCAGGTAACCTTAAACTGGCTAAAAACGAATTTAATATCAGCGCCATAATCCCAGAATTCAGTTATGATGGTAAAAGATTTGATGATATTAAATTAGACGGCAAGGGAAATCTGGATAGTTTGAATACTACCGTTTCTGTAAGGGATATCGCCATTACCGACAGCCTTCATTTTCCCAATACCCAATTAATTTTCAGTTCTAAAAACGACATTTCAAATATTCAGTTATCAACCAGTGCCAGTAAAACTTTAAGTGATGCCCAGTTAAATGCCCGCATGCAAACTTTTACCGATGGTGTAAAAATTCATTTCTTTCCGTCATCTTTTATATTGAATGATAAGAAATGGAACCTGGCGCAGGATGGTGAGGTAACACTGCGAAAATCTTATATAGAAGCCAACAACGTAACTTTTACCCAGGGTGTACAGCAGATCGTAATATCTACAGAACTGGATGAACTTACAGATCATACCAACCTGGTGGCAAAACTTACAACTGTAAACATTAATGACTTTACGCCTTTCTTTTTAAAACAACCAAGGCTTGAAGGGATACTGACCGGCACCATTAAATTAAGAGATCCCTTTGGCAAACAGATCGTTGAATACGATGCTGTAGCAGATGATTTCAGGCTGGATAATAAAGAACTGGGAAGTGTAAAAATAAAAGGTGAAGTAAATACCACATCGGGGCTGGTAACTGTAAAAGCAGATGCCGATGGTACCTTATATAAATTTAATATTGATGGCCGGTTTAATTACAAAGATTCAACGGTCAATCCAATGGATATTGCATTTCATGCCGACAGGTTTGATATCAGCATACTGGATAATTACCTGGGAGGAATTTTCACCAACATGAAGGGCAATGTAAATTCCGATCTTAAAGTTTATGGCGGCACCGGTCACCAGTATGTAACGGGCACCGTAAACATTACAGAAGGACAGTTAATGGTTAAATATACCCAATGCACTTACAAATTTAATAATGAAACCATCATTTTTAATCCTGATGAAATTGATTTTGGTTTACTGCAGTTAAAAGATACATTAAACAATACAGGTACAGCCAGTGGTAAATTGCAGCATAAGTTTTTCACTGACTTTGGTTTCGACAACATCCGTTTTGAAACCGGAAAAATGCTTTTATTAAATACAACTAAAAAAGATAACAGCCAGTTTTACGGAACTGTTATTGGCAAAGCATTATTGTCGCTTAACGGGGCGGTTACAGATATGCGTATGAATATAACCGCCGAACCCTCGGCAGTTGACAGCAGCCATATTTATATACCCACAAGCACCAGCCAGGAGTATGGAAAAATTGATTACATAGATTTTATACAGTATGGAAGCAAGATGGAAGACGAGTATAAAACCAGGCAGGAAAGTAATTTTTTGGTAAACATGAATTTAAAGGCAAACCCTGCGTGTAAAATAGACCTGATATTAGATGAACTAACCGGTGATATTATTAAAGGCCGTGGCAATGGTTTATTAAATATTACCGTGGGCAGCAAAGAGCCCTTAACCATCAGGGGCCGTTATAATATTACAGATGGGGAATACAAATTTAATTTTCAAACTTTTTTACAAAAATATTTCAGCATAAATGACGGCTCTTCCATAACCTGGAACGGCGACCCGTACGAAGCCCAAATAGTTATTGATGCTGAATACCTGGCGCCAAATGTTGACCTGAGCAGCCTGGCTACAAGCCGTGGAAAATACCAGCAAAAATCTGATCTGTTGATCATCGCACACCTTACCAATACCTTAAAAGCACCAAAAATAAGTTTCGAATTTGAGTTTCCGCAGAATCAACAGACAGATTATTCCAAAGACCCGGTATTAATTGAGAACCTTAAAAAATTCTCTAAAGATGAGAATGAACAAAACCGGCAAGTGGCTTCCCTCCTGCTGTTCAATACTTTTATCAATGATAATAATGGCGGGTTTGGCGCATCTACGGCATCCTTTTTATCAGGCACAGCAGGCCAGGTAATTTCAGGATTTTTAAATAACCAGTTGATCAAAGTTTTTCAAAAGTTATTTAAAGACCCCACCATTACACCCTATATCAGTTTTAACTCAAACTATAATTTAACCAGTACCGAACTTATTAATGCGCTGGAAGCATCTGGCAATTTTGGGTTTAAAAAAGCATACATAAACGGCAGGCTGGTTGTTTCGCTGGGTGGCAATATTGATTATAACAACCCCTATATTTTGCTGGCACGCAATACCAACGTTTTACTTACTCCTGATATTACTATTGAGTATTTGTTAACCAAAGATGGCAAGTTAAGAATTGTAGGATTTAACAGAACCGTTGTAGATGCTACATTGGGCCAGCGTAACAGAACTGGTTTACGCCTAAGTTACAACCGTGATTTTGACCTGTATAATAAAGCCGAAAGAATGCTGCGGCGTGAAGAACGCAAAAAGAAAAAAAATAAAAAACCTTGATCACGTGTTCAAGATCTCATGACCCATTTTGTCCTTCTTAGTCTGCAAATTCTTCGCAGGCGAGTCTCTACTCCTGGCCACGTGCGGAGGCAGGACTCGCCGTCCGGTTAAGCCCATTTAAAACCGTTTTATTAACTCATTAAAAATATTATCTTAGTAAAATGCCGGTTAAAACAAATATACCTTTTGATCATGGTCATTTCTTCATAACATTTACATGCCATAAATGGCTTCCCTTAATTGATATCACAAACAGCTATGATTTAATTTATAACTGGTTTAATATACTTAAAGCACAGGGACATTTTATAACAGGATATGTCATTATGCCTAATCATGTTCATGCAACTATTGCATTCAGGAGAACGAACAAAAACATTAACAAAATAATTGGTGATGGAAAAAGGTTTATAGGTTATGAAATAATAAACAGGCTAAGAGAAAAATGCTGTATTGATTTGTTGCAGGAATTGGAAAATGCAGTAAACAACAGTGACAGAAAGAGAGGGAAACTGCATGAAGTATGGGAAGATAGTTTTGACTGGAAAGAATGTATAAGTGATGCATTTACCATGCAAAAATTAGACTATATGCACATGAATCCGTGCATGGGAAAATGGATGCTGGCTACAAATCCATTTGAGTATGAACATAGTTCGGCTCATTTCTATATTAGTGGGGAACAGGGTAAATATCCGGTAACGAATTTTGGAGAATTAGATGATATAAATTTAAACAGTTCTTCATAATGGCGGCGAGTCCTGGGCCAGCGCACATTGCCCGGGCAGAGACTCGCCTGAGAATCCGTGGTGTCCGCACTCACGTTTCACCACTCACGTTTCACCACTCACGATTCACGAGTCACGATTCACCTCAAAATCTCATGCCCCATCTTGTCCTTCTTAGTCTGCAAATATTTTTCGTTATGCGGGTTGGATGCAATTTCAATCTGCACATTATCTACCACTTCTAACCCATACCCAAGTAATCCTGCACGTTTACGGGGGTTATTGCTCATCAGTTTCATTTTGTGTACACCCAGGTGGCGTAATATCTGTGCACCAACACCATAGTCCCGCTCATCCATATCAAAACCAAGCTCCAGGTTTGCTTCTACCGTATCCATGCCCTGCTCCTGCAGTTTATAAGCCTTAAGTTTATTTAATAAGCCAATGCCACGGCCTTCCTGGTTCATATAAAGTACAATGCCTTTACCTGCATCTTCCACCATCTTCATGGCATGATGCAGTTGATCGCCGCAATCGCATCTTAATGAACCTAAAATATCACCGGTCATACAACTGCTGTGTACCCTCACCAAAACCGGCTCATCTTTTTCCCAGTTGCCTTTTTTTAAGGCCATGTGAATTTCACCAGTGTTTAATTGCTCAAAAGCAATTAGTTCAAATATTCCCCATTTTGTAGGCATCTTAACCCTTACTTCTTCTTTAATTAAAGATTCCTGTTTTAAACGGTATTCAATCAGGTCTTTTATGGAGATAAGTTTCAGATCAAACTTCTTAGCAATTTCTTTTAACTCAGGTAACCGGGCCATACTGCCATCTTCATTCATTATTTCAACCAGTACGCCTGCCGGTGCAAACCCCGCCAAACGGGCCATATCAATGGTAGCTTCGGTATGGCCGGAACGGCGCAAAACGCCCCCTTTTTTTGCACGCAGCGGAAAAATATGTCCTGGCCTTCCTAAATCTTCTGGTTTAGTATCCGGGTTAATCAAAGCCTTTACTGTTTTACTTCGGTCACTTGCCGAAATACCCGTTGTACAACCATCTCCCAGCAGATCAATGCTTACAGTAAATGCGGTTTCGTGCAGCGAAGTATTATCTGTAACCATGGGTTTAAGATCCAGTTCCTGGCAGCGTTCTTCAGTAATTGGTGCACAGATCAATCCCCGCCCGTGTGTACTCATAAAATTGATCACCGCGGGTGTTGCATTTTCTGCAGCAGTAATAAAGTCACCTTCATTTTCCCTGTCCTCATCATCTACAACTATGATCAGTTTACCTTTTTTAATATCTTCAATAGCACTTTCAATACTGTCTAACATATTTTGTAATTATAAAACAAAGTTAACGGGATTTAAAGTGCAGGCTCTTTCGGTTTTGGTAAAACTTTAATCAGCTCATAGAATATCGTTTTCTTAATATCCTTATTATTCGATTTTTTACGTCAATTATTTTTAAATCGAAGTACAGTTTTTTTAGGTACATCCGCCTTATTAAAACATTTTTTTTAAGTTCAATAATTCATTGAAATATGATAAAATTTTTCACTTTATTTTTTTATAAAAGCCTTATTTAGGTACAATTACAGGTTCATTTTTGGTTAACTGATTTTTTGGGTAAACTGTTAAAATTATTAAGTTGCACCATCCTAATAATTTGTTAATAAAAGTTACCGGATTTTGGCTTTTATTGTGTTTCTTTGCCAGCGTAAAACAAACTTATATGAGAATGACAAAAATTGTACGTTTATTAACGATACTGTTTATTTTCCCTATTGCGCTAACTGCACAGGTAACTACAAGCAGCATATCGGGAGTTGTAAAAAACAACAAAGGAAGCCTGTTACCTGGGGCTACCATTACAGCCACTCATTTATCTACTGGCACTGTTTACACTGCAGTAGCACGCTCTGGCGGTCGTTTTGATATTAATAATATGAATCCCGGTGGACCTTATACGATCGTCTCTTCATTTGTTGGATTTGAAAGTGATAAGAAAGAAGATATATACCTGGTTTTGGGTGATGTATTTAATATTGATTTTAACCTTGCCGATAAAACTACCAGCCTGGAAGCAGTTGTAGTTGTAGGCCGTGCCGGCCCTGCTAAAACAGGTAATGAAACACAAATTGGAAGAGATAAACTCACCTTATTACCAACTATTGGCAGAAACCTGAATGACTTTGTTCGCTTTACTCCACAAACCAAAATAACATCATTAGGTGGTATCTCCATTGGCGGACAGAACAACCGTTATAACGGATTTTTGATTGATGGAGCCGTTAATAACGATGTATTTGGCCTGAGTGACCAGGGTACCAATGGCGGTCGTGCCGGTACACCCCCAATCAGTATAGATGCTGTTGATCAGATTGTAGTACAAATTTCTCCATTTGATGCTGCTTTAGGAAACTTTACCGGTGGTGCTATCAACGCTATCACTAAATCGGGTACAAACAACTTTCATGGTTCGGCATATTATATCTTTAGAAACCAGGATTTGGCGGGTAGAACACCCGGAAAAGTACCTGACAGCGCCCGTTTAAAGTTAGCTCCTTTTAAAAACAAAACTTATGGTTTTACATTCGGCGGGCCAATCATCAAAAACAAAGCCTTCTTTTTTCTTAACGCAGAAATTCAGAAGGACAGCCGGCCACAGCCATATACCCCGGTGAATGTATTAAATTCAAATGGTACTATACGTTTTAACGTTGTAGATACAGTTGCAAAATTGGTGAATTTCCTGAGGACCAAGTACGGTTATGAAACCGGGGATTTTCTTAATAACCCGGATGATATTGACCGTATTAACATCAACACCCGGTTTGATTTTAATCTCAACAGCAAAAATAAACTTACGCTCAGTTACCGGTATACAAATACTGAAAGAATAAATCCGGGCCGCAGTACTGCAACAAATATCAACTTTGTTAACAGTGCCGAATTATTCCCGTCTACTACACATTCTGGTAACCTTGAGCTGAATACTAAATTCAGTAATAAAATAAATAATAAGTTCAGGGCTTCCATAACTGATGTGGTAGATGACAGGGGCCCAACAGGTAACCCTTTCCCTAACGTACAGATTGTATCTTATGATGGTGGCCCCGCCTTAAACTTTGGTAGTGAAGTCGCTTCTTCGGCCAACCTCCTGAAACAAAGAATCCTGAACTTCTATGACGCTTTTAAGTTTTACGTTGGTAAAAATTCACTTACAATTGGTGCTGATATAGATTTCAATAAGTCTTATAATCTTTTCATGAACAGGGCCTATGGTGCATATATTTATAGTGCTTTGGGTACCGGTGCCACACTTATAAACCCATTAACGGCTTTTACTGAGGACCGCGGCCCGTCACGTATACGCAGAGGGTATTCCCTGGTAGATGCAAACGATAAGAATGGAGACGATGCGGTGAATGCGGCAGCCAACTTTAAATCTATACGTTTAGGTTTCTTTGTTAACGACGATATTAAAGTAACAGACAAATTCACTTTAACACTTGGATTAAGAGCAGACAGGACCAGGTTTAAGACAGATGTACCTACGGACAAATTCTTCAATGACTCTGCCAGGCCCGTAATTGCTTTAACGTATGATTTACAGGGTGCCGTGTCAGGCGACAAGTTTATACCAAAATGGCAGGTATCTCCCCGCTTAGGATTTAAATATTCAATTGATGATGAGAACGTGGTAGTGCGTGGTGGTATAGGTGTATTTGGGGGAAGAACCCCATTGGTATGGCCGGGTGGCGTATATCAAAACAATGGTATCACTATCGGAGCTTTAGATACATCCCGTACAACGGCCCAACTAACCGCAGCAGGCACCCAGTATGGTCTGCAATTAGGTGGTCAACCGGTATTATTCAGGTCTGATGTACGCAACCAATATACACAGTCGGACTTTGGTTTATCTCCTTCGCTGATAAAACCGCAGGGCGATATGAACATTATAACTAAAAACTTTCACCTGCCCGCAGTACTGAAGTTTGCACTTGGCGCAGATAAAAAATTAAATAAAGGCTGGACTTTAGGTTTTGACATTTTATATACAAAGAACATATATGAAGTTGATTGGGTAAATGTAAATATTGCTCCTGCGTCGGTTACAACCTCTGGGCCGGACAGCAGGCTGGTACATTCGGTTACAGGAAACCCAACCAGGTTTGTGTATCGCCCAACCGGTACCACCGCCGCAATCAGGAACCCCTATGCTAATGTAATCCTCATCAGGAATAGTACTGGCCAAAAAGGCTTTTCCTATAACTTTACTGCTACCATTGATAAACAAACTAAAAAAGGTTTCCAGTTTAATGCATCATACACTTATGGTAATTCCCAGGTACATAATGAAGCTACCAGTTCTGTTAATACTTCTAATTGGTTAAATATGGAAGCAGTAAGTACAAGGAACAAACTTCCGTTAAGTACTTCTGATTTTGACATGGGACACAGGATATTTGCTTTGGTTTCGAAGAAGTTTACTTATTTAAAAGGTAAAATGGCAACTACAGTTGCATTCACTTATAACGGCCAATCAGGCAGCCCTTACAGCTTTACCATGAATGGTGCAGCATTTATTGGTGATGGCGGTACTTTAAATGACCTTATGTACATTCCTGCCAGCAGGGCCGAAATGGATCTGATGTCATTTGTTACCAATGGTACGCTTACGCCAACACAGCAAAAAGACCAGTTTGAAGAATTCATTCAGGCGGATAAATACCTGAGTAAGAACCGGGGTAAATTTGCTGAAAGAAATGGGGCAAGATCTCCTTTTACACATATAGTAGATGCAAATATTCAGCAGGATTTTTCTATTAATACAGGTAAAATAAAGCATACTTTGTCTTTACGTTTTGACATCTTCAACCTTACTAATTTAATTGACAGAAATGCAGGCCGTCAATATTTCTTTAACTTTGACCAGGCAGTTGTACTGAATGTTTCAAACTTTACCGGAACAACACCTAATTACAGGTTTAATAAACCTACCGACAATAAAGTTGGTTCTATCAGTGATGGTATTTCCGCTTTCAACAGCAGCCGCTGGAACGGACAGGTTACAATAAGATATTCTTTCTAAATAAAAAAAATTACCAATAAAAAAAATCCTGGTAGCCATGCTAACCAGGATTTTTTTTATTATATCACAATCACTTGTCCTATTGAATTGCACATTTGCACATTTGCTAATTTGCTCATTTGCATCCCCATCCCCATTTCAAAAATTGCGGAAATGCTTTGGCCCAGGTTGGCACATCATGCCTGCCTTCCGGTAACTGCAGAAATTTAATGGCGGTATTTCTTTCATAGCCTTTATCAGCAAGAATGTCAATTAAGCTTAGCGTATCATCAATCGAATCAATAACACCGTTATTATTCCGGTCGGCAACTTCATCTAAGGTACCTACCTCAAAAAAGAATTTAAGCCAGGGATAAAAGTTATTGTTTTCCTTTATTTGCCTGTGCATGATACGATTTATATTTTCATCAAAATCGGCATCGTCCTGGTCTTTATCACGCCACCACAACGAACCGCTGAAAACACCAACCTTACTAAATTCCAGGGGATGATTCCATACCATATCCAGTGCACTTAAACCACCTAATGAAAAACCGGCAAAACATTTTTCTTTAAACGAATAGATAAATAAAGTACTGCGGATATAAGGTAGTAACTCTTCCAGTATAAAGCGGTTGTATAAAGCTGCTTTGGCGCCCCGTCCTTTATAATCTAAATACCTGGCAGTTGCATATTCATTTTTTCTATCCTTAGAACAATGGATACCCACACAAAAAAGACCAGTAATGGAATTGGCTTCATACAATTCATCCAAAATTTCTTCAAACTTCATGGTCACCAGGTCCTGGCCATCATTAATTAATAAAAGACTAAGATGGGTACCTTGTACCGTTTTGGGAGGAAAATAAAAATCTACTTTAACTTCACGATCTAAAAATAATGAAGAAATCAAGTGTTGTTCTACTAAGATATTGGTTGCCTTTACAGATGACATATCATTAAAAATACGAAAATACAGTTTAATTTTGCACTATTCACCACAAATCAAATATTCCGGTCCCTCCAAAAACTTTTGCAATAAACACTTTAAAATATAATTTGTTTTATTGGTTACGAAAAAATATATTTGAACAGGTTAACATGTAATAATAACAAATTTCACAAAATAAAACAAAAGCTATGAAGAAAATAGGCGTATTATTTGGAAAAGAAAGAAGCTTTCCCGAAGCATTTATCGAAAGGGTTAACAGTAAAAATATTGATGGTATAATGGCAGAAGCTGTTCACATTGATAAAGTGATGCAGGGAGAACCTTCCGGCTATGCTGTAATTTTTGACCGTATATCACAGGATGTTCCGTTTTACAGGGCATATTTAAAAAATGCTGCATTATGCGGTACTACCGTAATTAATAATCCATTTTGGTGGAGTGCAGATGAAAAATTCTTTAATAACTGCCTGGCTACAAAAATAGATGTACCGGTTCCTAAAACGGTTATTTTACCTTCAAGAGATTTACCGGCCGATACAAGCGAAGAATCTTTCAGCAACCTGGCCTACCCCATGGATTGGGAAGGTATTTTTAATTACATAGGTTTTCCAGCTTACATGAAACCCTTTTCGGGCGGCGGATGGAAAAGTGTTTACCAGTTAAACAGTATGGAAGAATTTTTTGAAAAACATGCCGAAACCGAACAATTGGTAATGATGCTGCAGGAAGAAATTAAGTTTACTGAATACTACAGGTGTTATTGCATTGGTGGTAAATATGTACGCATTATGCCTTACGAACCACGCAACCCACATCATTTGCGTTATGTTGCCGATTTTAAACCCGATGCTGAAAGGTATAAATTAATGGAAGATATTGTGCTGCGCATTTGCCATTACCTGGGTTACGATTTTAATACTGTAGAACTGGCAATACGCGACGGTGTACCTTATGCCATTGACTTTTGCAACCCTGCACCCGATGCTGAAGTTAAGAGCGTAGGACAGGAAAATTTTGATTGGGTGGTGGAAACCGCTGCCACTTATGCTATTGAAAAAGCACAGGAGCATAAAGACGATGCAGATAATTTAACCTGGGGCGATTATATTAAAAACAGCGCCGCAAAAAAGAAATTGTATAAATAGCAGTTGAAAAATTATTTAACCATACAAAACGAAGATTTTACCGAAACAAAAGTTGAAGAGCCTAAAAGCCCTTTTGATTTTACGTATGCTGATTATTTAACCTGGAATTTTAAAGAAAGGGTTGAATTGATCAGGGGTAAGATATTTAAGATGAGCCCGGCTCCTACTTTTACCCATCAGAAAATATTGGGTAATATTCATTTTGGGTTTTATGATTTTTTAAAAACCAGGCCATGTAAAGTTTTTATGGCCCCGGTAGATGTTAGGTTAAAAGGCAAACCTTTCCGAAAGAAAAAATTAAGGGATGATGAAATAACAACAGTGGTGCAGCCAGATATGCTTGTAGTATGCGATGAAGAAAAGCTGAAAGACAACCGCAGTATAGACGGCGCTCCTGAATTGATTGTGGAAATACTTAGCCCGGGCAATACAAAAACTGAAACTAAATATAAGTTTGAACTGTATGAAGAAAATGCTGTGGAAGAATATTGGGTGGTTTATCCCGAATTTAAACAAGTTCATGTGTATCTTTTAAATGAAAATGAAGAATATGGCAAGCCGGTGATTTATGAAGCCAATGAAAACATTTCTTCAGTTGTTTTAAAAGGGCTGAGCATTGCAACAAATGACATTTTTAAACTGTAATCTTATATTTATCTAAACATGGCAAACTTATCTTACAAACATTTTACACTTGGTATTGAGGAAGAATACATGGTAATTGATCCGGAAACCAGGGAACTTAAAAGCCATGATCAGAAAATCGTTCATGAAGGGCAAAAAGTAATTAAAGACAAAGTAAAAGCCGAAATGCACCAGGCAGTTGTGGAAGTAGGTACTGATATTTGCCAGGATATTGACGAAGCCTTTATTGATGTTGGTACCTTACGCAAAACCATCAGTGGCATTGCTGATGAACTTGGGCTGTGGGTTGGTGCATCGGGCACACATCCCTTCAGCCACTGGGAGCGGCAGCTAATTACTGACCATGCACGTTATAGTGAAATCGTAAACGAACTACAGGAAGCTGCCCGGAGTAACCTTATTTTTGGTCTGCATGTACATGTGGGTATGGAAAACCGGGAAATGGCCATTCACATTGCCAATTCGGCCCGTTATTTTTTACCACATATTTATGCACTAAGCACCAACTCTCCTTTTTGGGAAGGCCGTACAACAGGTTATAAATCTTTCCGTACCAAAGTATTTGATAAATTTCCACGTACCGGTATTCCTGATTTTTTCGATAGCATTGAGGCTTATGATAATTATGTGAAGCTGCTGGTAAAAACCAACTGCATTGATAATGCAAAAAAAATATGGTGGGATCTGAGGGTTCATCCATTCTTTAATACCGTAGAGTTCAGGATATGCGACGTACCTATGACGGTACAGGAAACCATTACCATTGCGGCTTTATTTCAGGCAATATGCGCCAAAATTTATAAACTGCGCAGCCAAAATCTTAATTTTATATTTTACTCCAGGGCGCTGCTCAACGAAAATAAATGGAGGGCAGGCCGCTATGGCATTGATGGCAGCCTGATTGATTTTGGTAAGGAAATGGAAGTGAACACCCGTGTACTCATTTACGAACTCCTGGATTTTATTGATGATGTTGTACCAGAACTGGGCAGCCGCCACGCTATAAACCATGTACATAAAATGCTGGAGCAGGGCACCGGAGCCGACCGACAGCTAAAAGTGTTTGAAGAAACCAAAAGCCTGGTAAATGTGGTTGATTTAATTCATACGCAATTTTTAAGCGGATTGTAGTTTGAAAGGAAAAATTAAATTCCTATCTTTGCCATCCCAAAAAAAATGGCTGCGTAGCTCAACTGAATAGAGCATCTGAC
>JANNYY010000166.1:0-3585 GCA_031410355.1 Chitinophagaceae bacterium
AATTTGGTTGTAATGATATTTATAGTGATAGCTGCCAACCGTATCAACAATATAAGTGCCGATGGTTGTGGGCAGATAACGGATAATGAATTGCTGCAAATACAGTGTATCGTTTTTAATGCCGTTTATCAATGCGTCAATATATGCCCCGCTTTCGGCAGTAAAAGCCATATTCATTCCGCTGTAAAAAGTAGTAATGGTTTTATTATTTTTTTTAAGCTGAATAAAATCTGCCGATTGAGAAAAAGATGTGGTAGAAATGAAAAGCAGTATAAGCAGGTAAATTTTCATGCAACAAAATAAATTTCATGTAATAGAAAAAATGATTTTTACTGTTAATTTTTTACCAATGTATAAATAATACCCGCCAGTATCACAAAGCCAAAAATAAGGTATAAGGCACCCGATACCCGGTTGATGATAAGGATCACCTTGTCGCTTAATTTTTTTCCTATATAACCTGCCCCTAAAACCTTTCCAACATCTGCAATCATATTTACCCCAAGGCAGGTAGAAAAAATAATAATGCGGTCGTAAAGAGAATAAACAGAAGCTAATGACGCAGCCATAATTACCCAAAATGAAATAACTGCAGGGTTAAGCGTGTTAATGATAAAACCCGAACTCATAATAGCAAAATAGTTTGTTCGCTTTCCGGTGGGGGTATATACATCGCCGGCAAGTTCAACTGCTTCACGTTTTTTACGGGGTTCAATTTTTTTAATAAAGGCAAAATAAATACCCATGCCAATTAAAAAGCAGCAGCCTGCAATACCAATGGGTATTTTAAAATGCAATAATGTTTTTATTACTTCGCTGAAACCATTGCTGAGCATAACCCATATCAGGTCACTTATCCACACACCCAGAATAAAACTAAACCCGCCGCGGCGGCCATGGTTTATACTTTGTTTGATGATGGTAAATATTACGGGGCCCACAGAAAATATCAGCAGTAAACTTATTGCCAACCCTTTTAAAAAAGCATCAACCATTTGCTAAATTTAAGAAACCATTTATTATAAAATCAATCTGTATTGCTGTAAAGGTTTTTTTACAAAATTCCGCCACATCCAATACCTGGTTTGCCTGGGTTAAATATCTTCATGCCATAGTTTTAATACCAACCCAATAATAATGCAAAAGGCTTTAGCCACCGGGCTTTTATACAATAATTATTTTTTATTAAGGTTCATTTAACGTTTCGTAATACAATATCCCTGTCAGTTTAACGTTGGTAATAAAACATTTTCTATTAATTGCAGTACCACTATTTAATACCACATAGCTTTTGCAAAGTTGTAATTAATGCTGCTGCACACCTTCTTAGTTTGATAAATAAAATTCAGTTAATTTGAAAAGGCAAAGAATCTCAACAGCCATTGTATTAATATCCCTTTTTTTCCTGGGATCAAAAAGCAATGCCCAGTTTTATAAAGACATAAGTATTGGCCTTAATGCAGGTGCTTATGTGTACCAGGGCGATCTTACACCCGAAGCTTTTGGTTCTTTTAAAACCACGCAGCCCGGGTTTTCTTTTTTTGCAAAAAAGCCGATCAATAATTTCCTGGCAGCCCGGGTACATATCAGCATTGCAAAACTAACCGGCGACGACAGCCGTTACAGCTCACCCAGTTACAGGCAGCATCGTAATTTTTATTTTACAACGCCGGTAAAAGAATTTTCGGCACAATTAGTTTGGAATATCTTGCGAAAAACCAGTGATGAGCGTGGTATAAGGCCCTATATGTTTTCTGGCGCGGGTGTTTCATTTATTGGTGTAAAAAAAGATTATAGCCGGGTAGATACATCAGTTTATAGCCCTTCGTCACAGTTTTCTGAAAACCTTGCCATTGATAACGCCAAACCAACTCCCCGTACACTTTTATCGGTGCCGGTAGGTATTGGGGCTGAGTATTCATTATCTGAAAGGTTTTCTGTTAATGTTGAAATATCTTACCGGTTTATTTTTACAGATTACTTAGATGGTTTCAGCCAGTCGGCTAATCCAAAACAGCAGGATCATTACCACAGCACATCTGCGGGGTTAATATATAAATTCGGAAATAAAGAAAAAGGTATGGGCTGCCCGGTTGTTAAATATTAAATTGTATTACACGAATTAGGGGGACGAATTACACGAATTTCCAAGCACAAAAATAAATTCGTGTTATTCGTGTTTAAAATTCGTGAAATAAAAATCAAGATATCTGTTCGCTTTTTAAAAACATTTGCCAGTCCTCGAGCATCCTGCCTTTTAGTACTCTTGGAAATTTGTGCTGGCCACCAATTTTCCCTTTGGCTTTCATAAATTTCATGAAAGTACTTTCGGGTAACACTTTTACCATAACCTCTTTTAAAGCATGCCTGCGCTCAACATCATAATCATCATTCAGTTCTTTTAATTTGTCATCAATACGTTTTTTTAAATCTTCTTCATCAACAGTATCGTCGGTTGCCACATACCACTGGTGCGCAAAAAAAGTTCCGTAAGGCACGCCTGCTACTGTAAACTCCGGAATAGAAATATTCAGGTCAGTACTTACCATTTCAATGGCTTTATTCATATTGTCAACACTCAGGTGTTCGCCCACCAAACTCAAAAAATGTTTGGTGCGTCCGGTAATAATAATTTCACTTCTTGCCCTGTCCACCAGCCTTACCGTGTCGCCAATGGCATAGCGCCAGGCTCCTGCATTGGTGCTGATAAGGATGGCATAATCTTTATGCTCTTCAATCTCATGAATCATATAAGCCTCCGGCTCATCTACCATATTTCCTTCTGCATCAAAATTTTTCTGATCAAAAGGAACAAATTCAAAAAACACATTATTGTTAAGGGCAAGGTGCATTCCTGCAGCATCCGGCCTGTTTTGAAAGGCTAAAAAACCTTCGCTTGCCAGGTAGGTTTCAATATACGTTATTGATTTGCCCATTAATTTTTCAAATCCCTTTTTATAAGGCTCCATCGCCACGCCGCCATGTACATAAAAGGCCAGGTTTGGCCAAATCTCGTGTATATTTTTCAGTTCATATTTCGCAATTATCTTCTCCATACACAACTGCAGCCAGGCTGGTACGCCTACAATAAACCCGATGTCCCAATTGGGAGCATTTTCCACGATCTCATCCAGCTTTTTTGCCCAGTCTTTTTCCTTTGCAATTTTCTTCCCCGGCTTATACAGGCCCAGGCCAAGAAACCAGAAGGGAATATTTTTTTGCTGGATACCGCTAAGGTCGCCGGCATAATAAGTTGGCCCTTTTTGTAATTGTGTACTGCCACCTAAAAACAACCAGCCTTTACCTACCGAACTCCGGGGTATATTTTCGTATTTGGTTAAACTCATCAATTGATTAAAACTGGTAACGGTATTGCTTCTTATTAAATCATTAGTAATGGGGATAAATTTGCTGGTAGCATCGCTGGTGCCGCTGCTGAGTGCAAAATATTTGATCACGCCCGGCCAGCAAACATCCGGGCTTCCTTCCCTGGCTTTATACCACCAGGCATCATAAATTTTATTGTAGTCGAATGTTGGAACATTTTGCTGGAATTTTTTACCCGGATGGTTGCTCATTAAAACG
>JANNYY010000167.1:0-24300 GCA_031410355.1 Chitinophagaceae bacterium
AAACCAAAAACAACCAGTACAGTTAAGAAAATTGCAGGAACAGTTGTCCAGATCAATTCAAGTTTTGTATTGTGTGGAAAGTAAAATGCTTTTCTATCATCCTTTTCCTGGTATTTAAAAGAGAACCAGAATAATAATACCTGGGTAATTACAAATACTATTCCGCATATTAAAGTTGTTATCAATAACATGGTATCAATCTTTTCACCTTCAACAGATGCTGAGCCCTGCGGAAATAAAGTTTTTCCATAATAAAGATCATTACAATACCATGCGCCTATCAAACCAAACACTAAAAATCCCAGCAGGAAAAATGCATTAATCTTGTTATTTTGTTTACGGGTATTGTTCTCTCCTTTTAAAACGCTTACGTACTCACTGGCTTTTGCTATTTGAAAAATAACAATGAACACCAATGCACCTAAAGCTATCATTAAAAACTCTTTCATAAATGTGTTATTTGACGGCCCAAACCCCTGAAGGGGCTTTTGCACCCTGCAAAGGCGAGGACCTTTTTATTCTATATAACTTCTTTTTTATTCAATCTCAAAAACAACAAACATAATCTTCAATACCGTTCTCCTTCGTGGTTCCCCCTTTCCTTCGACTCACGCTCAGGACGGGCGGAGGGGGCTACGTATGATGTATCATACTCTCTTTTAAGAAAGGATGATTTTTTGCGAGCAATGAATGTGTGCTTAAATATTTTCCCGCTCCCCACATGATCAAACCAACAAACAAACAACCAATACCAAATTCAAAAGGCATTAATTCAAAATGGTTGTGCAATGTGCCCGGCATTACCATTTGAAAAAAATCTATCCAGTGCCCAAAAATGATCAGCACTGCCATAATGGTTACCATGGTCCAGTTTCTTTTTGTGCCTCTCTTCATTAATATTAATAATGGACAAAGAAAATTAACAACCAGGTTGAAAAAGAAAATGCCTTTGTAAGGGCCCGCTTTTGTTGCGGTACCAATTCTTTCTATAAAATATTTTGTTTCTTCCGGTTGGTTACTATACCAGATGAGCATGTATTGAGAAAACCACAGGTAAGTCCAGAAAACCGAAAATGCGAACATGAATTTTCCCAGGTCATGTAAATGTTCTTCGGTAACATACTCAAGCTGGCCACGGTTTTTTAAATAAATTACAAACAAGGCAATTAATGAAATACCCGATACAAATGTGCTTGCAAAAGTGTACCAGCTATACATGGTACTGTACCAATGTGCATCAATACTCATTAGCCAAAGCCATGGAATGGTAGATGCCACGGTAAGTGTAAAAACAATTGTGTATAAGGAAGCCCAAACTGTATTATCCCATATCCATTTTTTACCCGTATCGTAATCCATCGTTCCCTTTTTATCACTCTCCAAACTCATGCTCCGCATTTTTCTACCCAAAAACCACCATAAAAAAATGGTAATAAATGACCAGATGGAAAAAAACATTGGATTTAAAAATCCTTTCTTTCCATTTAATATATGATCGTTTGCAACGGCTTCTTTATCTAACCAGTGATAAATGTCGGAACGCCCGCCAAATACAATGCACATTAATATTAAAAAAGTTATAACACCCAGGATGGGCACTACGCTGGAAATGGCTTCAGATACTCTTCTAAATGCAATAACCCATCCCCCCATCGCCATAGTGGTAACACAAATAAAGAACATTACGGCATTAACAACCAATAACCAATACACACTGTTTTGTAATAGTACAGCCCAAAAACGGGTGCTGTTTACGTTACTTCCCTCATGCGAATGAATCCATGGTTGAAATTTAAATATCCCATATAGCAATGCTATTAAACCGACGCCAATCAGTCCATACGTCCACTTTTTATAACTGCCCGGTAATTGAAATTGATGATCCATCTAATCGTTATTTTGTGTTAATACATTTTTTTTTGTTAAGAGGAAAAACTGGAAAAAGAGATTATCTTCTTATTAGTCGTTTTTCTACTTCTTTACCGCTGCACTATCTGTTTTAGGTGCCGTTGCTGTTGCTGTTTCAGCCCCTGCTTTTGGCTCCAGTGTTCTGATATACTGCACAATTCTCCAACGCTGCTCCCTGCTTAGCTGGGAAGCATAACTACCCATATTATTCTGACCATAGGTCATAACATAAAATATGCGTCCATCGCTATAACCCGGTGATGCAGCAATAATACTTTTTACGCCACCTACTTTTGGAGCCATGGGCCCGTTGGCTTCAGCTTTTGCCCCATGGCATATAGCACAGTTAATATTAAATAACCTGCCGGCTTCTTCAAGTTCTTTACCATTTAATGGCTCCAATGGGTTTTTTAACCTGGGTGCTTAAATTAATTAAGGCATTACTATCAATACCGTTAATGTTATTGGGAACTACTGAAAAAGGAAACAGTTCTCCTCTTTTTACAGTACCTGCTGGTGGCATGTTGTTATAAAATATTTTATGCCCTGCATTATTAGGGTCTGTTGTAAAAACAGATGAGTCACGGGGAGCATAACTCTCATAAGCCCGGCTGTAAGCCATATCCGGCATATAAGCTCTGCCGGTGTCACGTTTATCTTTACAACCAATAAACACAACAGCCATTAACAAAATCATTGTTGCTATAATTGCGGTTTTTTTCATTCTGATGATCTTCAATTTATTAAATGAGGAGTGTCTCCCCGTTCTGCATAGTAATTGCTTTTAATACCCCTTCTCTTCTTTATACAATTTTTGTTCTTTATGATACCTGCCAATCCACCATCCTGTTTCCACTTCCTGTACATTCACTTCCAGTGCGCCTGCTGTTTGTAAAAATGCCTGTACTTCAGCATCATTGGTTTTATCGGTACACTCAATGGCCATTACAAATAAATCATCGGTAGCTCTTGGATGAAAATGGTGCTTCTTTACAAAAGGTGCCAGGTTACACAGGTAACAAAATGTAAGCACCATACCTACTGCCGAAAATAATACCGTTAACTCAAAAGTAATGGGTATCCAGGCGGGCAAAGCAAAGTGTGGTTTACCCCCAATATTCAGCGGCCAGTCTTTGGTAAATATCCAGCCTATACAAGTAAGCGCCGTGGTAGTACCGGTGATGGCATAAATAAAACCTGCTGTATGCAAACTGGTTTCACGAATGCCCATAGCATGATCTAACCCATGCACAGGAAAAGGTGTATATACATCATGTATTTTATAACCTGCCTTGCGAACATTTTTCACCGCAGGAAACAAAACCTTTTCATCATCAAAAGATCCTACAACAAATTTTTTAATTCCTCCAGCCATAATTTTTAGCTTTTAGCTATTAGCTCTTAGCCTTTAGCTTTTATAACAATTAAATAATCTAACTCTTAATTGGCCTTGCTAATAGCTAACAGCTAATAGCTAACAGCTTTTTAATGCGCATGCTCCACTTCATCAATATAAAACTTCTCCGCATCTGCTTTTTCCATCTCTGTCATCTTCACTTTATAATTTTCGCCGCTTGTTTTTAAAATTGCTTTGATCTCGGCTACTGCAATAACCGGGAAGTATTTTGCAAACAGGAAGAAACAGGTAAAGAACAATCCGAACGTACCCAGGTAAAACCCGATCTCCCAAATGGTAGGACTGTAATATGTACTCCATGATGATGGCAGGTAATCCCTGTACACCGATGTTACAATAATTACAAAACGCTCAAACCACATGCCTATATTTACAATGATACTCATGAAAAAAGTAACCGTGATATTTCTTCTTAGTTTACGGCTCCAGAATAATTGTGGTGATACCACATTACAGAACATCATGAGGTAGTAAGCCCAGCCATAAGGGCTGAACAAATTGGCCCGGTTCTCTTTAAATGCATACCACTCGTAAGGATTTTGACCGTACCAGGCAATAAACAATTCAGTAAGGTAAGCGCAACCAACAATACTGCCTGTTAATACAATTACCTTGTTCATTGCTTCTATATGGCCAATGGTAATATACTCCTGCAGGTTCAATACTTTCCTTACTATTATCAATAATGTTTGTACCATGGCAAAGCCCGAGAAGATCGCTCCCGCCACAAAGTAAGGCGGGAAAATGGTAGTGTGCCAACCGGGAACGATTGAAGTGGCAAAGTCAAAAGATACAATGGTATGTACCGATAATACAAGGGGTGTGCTTAAGCCGGCCAATACAAGAGATAATGATTCGTGCCGTTGCCAGTGCTTGGTACTGCCACTCCAGCCAAAAGAAGCAACACCATAAAACATTTTACGGAATTTTGTTTTTGCACGGTCTCTTACTGTTGCCAGGTCGGGTAATAAACCCGAATACCAGAATAATAAAGAAACAGTGAAATAAGTGGATACCGCAAATACGTCCCACAACAAAGGCGAGTTAAAGTTTACCCATACTGAACCACGTGTATTTGGATAAGGTAATACAAAGAATGCCATCCAAACCCGGCCCATGTGCCATATTGGAAACTGGCCGGCGCAGATCACCGCAAAAATGGTCATCGCTTCTGCAGCGCGGTTTACGCCGGTTCTCCATCCCTGGCGAAACAATAATAAGATCGCTGAGATCAAGGTTCCTGCATGTCCAATACCGATCCACCATACAAAGTTGGTGATATCCCAACCCCAACCGATGGTTTTATTCAGATTCCACTGGCCAATACCATAAGTAACCTCACGATAAATACTGTACACACCAAATAATAACAAAGCTACACTGATGGTAAAACCAATATACCATAACCGGCTTGGCTTCATCTCAATGGGCCGAATTATATCTTCCGTTACCTGGTGATAATTTTTATTACCATCAACCAGCGGTTCCCTTATTTGCGATTCGTATTTCAGTAATGACATATCTTGTTATTAGCGGCCTCACCCTCGGTCCCTCTCCCAAAGAGAGGGAGGCCAGGCTTTTGTTTTTATTTCAACTTTTATTATTAAGCATTTCAGCTTTTTATCTTTATTGGGCTTTTACCAAAGCGAATTCTTTAAACTTTATTTCTCTTCTCAGTTTTTGAAAAAGCTACACATGTGCCTTCTCCTTTTCTTCCCCCCTGGGGGAGTTAGAGGGGGCTTCTTCTTCCACCCCAATATGCCTGTCGGTGTTACGCACTTTTGCCAGGTAACTTACATTAGGCAAAACATGTAACTGCTCCAGCACATAAAATGCACGGTGCTTTTGATCTACATGCCTTATCTTATAAATATCACTTTCTTTATCATTAATATTACCGAAGCTTATGGCGTGTGTTGGACAGGCCTGCATACAGGCTGTTTTTACATTGCGTACCAATGTGGGGTCCTGCTGTTTTTTTGCTTCCAGCTTACTGTCCTGCAAGCGCTGCACACAAAAAGAACATTTTTCCATTACACCCCTGCTGCGTACAGTAACATCCGGGTTTAACACCATCCTTGTTAAATCATCGTTCATCTGCAATACAGACTCATTCATATAAGATCCGATCAATGAATTTTGATTATCAGGGAAACTGTCTGCACCGGTATAATCAAGCCAGTTAAAACGGCGTACTTTGTACGGGCAGTTATTGGCGCAATACCTTGTACCAATACAACGGTTATAGGCCATTTGGTTTAACCCTTCGCTGCTGTGGTTGGTGGCCGATACGGGGCAAACATTTTCGCAGGGCGCATTATCGCAATGCTGGCAAAGCATGGGTTGAAATACCACATCGGGATTTTCCAAATCACCGGTAAAGTAACGGTCAATGCGCAACCAATGCATTTCATGTGCACGCTGAACCTGTATTTTACCAACCACACTCACGTTATTTTCGGCAGTACATGCTACAACGCAGGCGCTGCAACCTGTACAGGTATTCAGGTCTATACTCATGCCCCATTTAATTCCCGGTTTATCATAGTCGGGATAAATAGTGGCGTCTTTCACAAAATCTTTGCTGCCTCCAATGGTAATGCTCTCTCTTTCTTTGGTTACTTCTTCTAAAAGCGCTTCGGGATTTGCATTGAAACTGGTAAGATTGGTTTCGTAAATAACCGGGCGGCTTTCGGTAAAACCATGCACCTGTGTTTGAGCCAATGGATACATGTTACCCGTTTTTTCTACTGTAGCCACTGAAGCATATAAATTGGTACCGTTGAACCCAACTAAAGGATAAACGTTTTTACCAGCGCCATTTGCAGACTTGCCAATATTATTTGATGTGTCATCTTTATTTGCGCTCTCTCTTCCATAACCCACCGCAAGAGCAACAACAGCAGCATGCATTCCTGGTATAACAATCACCGGTAATTCAACCGACTTACCATTTGCTGTAATTTTTACGACCGGTTTTTCAGGATGAACTTCGTAATCACTTTGCTTGCCGCCTTCCTGGTTCATTACATCCAGGCTTAATAAAGATTTTGCCATTGCCGGGCTCATCATGGCATAATTATCCCAGGTTACTTTGCTAACAGGATCAGGTAATTCCTGTAACCAGGGGTTATTGGCCTGGCTGCCATTACCAACCGATATTTTTTGATAAAGCACCACTTCAACCGCCCCGCCTTTTGCAGATGCAACTGCTGCAGCAGCTTCGCTTAATTTTCCGCTGTTAAAAGATCCGCCGCCAACAGGCATTGCTGCCGGTTCAATTACACCATCCTGCAAAGCTTTTTCATAAAAATCTGCACCGCCAAGTTTTGCGATCCAGTAAGTTTTAAAATAAGTTTCGTAATCAGTAACCATGCTGCCTGCGGCCGCACTCCACTTTATAAGGGAGGTTTGAAAAGCCCTTGTTTTAAATAATGGATTGATGGTAGGCTGAATTATACTGAAATAACCTGTTTTAAGTTCCGCATCGCCCCAGCTCTCCAACCAATGGTGTGATGGAAGAATATATTTACAAAGCTCAGTTGTTTCATCCATGGTTCCGTTAAAGGAAACACTTACAACTTTTGCCAATGCATCTTTAAATTTTTTGCTGTCGCTGTAAGAGTAAGCAGGGTTTGCTCCGCTGATTAAAACCGCACCAACTGCGCCAGAATTCATATCATCAACGAGCTTAACCATATCTGCATCAATACCGCTTTTGTAGTTTGATGTAAGAGCCCAATTGATGGTTGTGCCATTTGCGCCAACAGCTTCGTTGATGGCATTTACGATGATCTGTATGTTCACATCATTGCTTCCGCAAACAACCAATGCAGCGCCTTTATTTGCGGTTAAAGCCGCGGCAACTGTATCAATCCCTTTAGACAATTTAGTGTTTGCAATAGATGGAGCAGCAACAGCTCCTCCCAATTTAGCCAACAAAGCCAATGTAACTGCACCAGTTTCGGATGGTTTGTGCGTATAGCGGTCATCAGCATTGCTGCCGGTCATGCTCATCATACTTTCAAACTGGAAATGTTTACTCAGCTCAACTTTTTCTCCTTTTACTTTTCGGTTTTGAGCATACTGATTGCTGAATTCTGTGGGGCTGAGCCAGGTGCCTAAAAAATCGGCACCAAGGCTTACAATAACTTTTGCCTTATCAAAATGATATGAGGGGATTGCCCTTTTTCCATAACAGGCTTCATTTGCCTGTAACATGCCGCTGTAACTTACAGCATCATATTGTACATGGCGGCTGCCCGGGTTTTTTGCTAAAAATTCTTTTACTATTTCTACCGTAGATGGAGAGTTTATTGTAGAAGTTAGTAAAGCAACAGTTTTGCCGGTAATAGCTTCCCCCACCATTTTATCAAAAGCATCAAAGCCGGTAACTTCTTTAAAGCCTTTACCATCTTTTTGCATGGGATAGCGCAAACGGGTGTTATCATACAGATCCAGGACAGAAGCCTGTGCCTGCGCATTGGTACCACCATTGGTTATGGTTGATAATTCATTTCCTTCAATTTTAATAGGCCTGCCATCTCTTTGTTTAACTACAACCGGAATTGCATCGCCGCCATTTACATAAGTAGATGCATAATAATTGGCAACACCGGGAATAACATTATCGGGCCTGTTTAAATAAGGCACCGTTTTACGAACGGGCACTTCGCAACTGGCCGCCAGGGCCGCTGCCGCAGTACTGAATCCAAGATATTTAAGAAAATCCCTCCGTGGTGTTTTGGCATCTAAAATACCCTTATCATCAAGGTCAGCTAAAGGAAGCAGCTCTTCTTTAAACTCATTTTTGGTAGATTCCTGAAAACTTTCTGTGTTATTCAGTTCCCCAAAACTTTGCCAGTACTTTTTATTCATAATGTGATAATGTGCTGATGTTATAATATGCAAATGTGCCAATATGCAAATGTGCCAATTTAAATTCCGGGAGGCTTGATTTTGCTATTTGCCCATATGCACATTTGCCTATTTGCTCATTTATTTTTAATAGTGACATTTCTGACATTCCGTTCCACCAATAGCTTCAACCGTTACACTATCCATTTTATGGCTCTTCAAATCTTTGTGGAATTTCTCATAAATGCTGTAAAACTTATTTCCGGTTTTATCTTCTTTATTGTAAAAATCAACTTTGGTTTCTCTATGGCAATTGATACACCAGCCCATACTTAAAGGAGCAAACTGGTAAACTTCAGGCATTTCCTGTATGTTACCATGACAGGTTTGACATTGTTGTTTACCTACTTTAATATGCTGGCTATGGTTAAAATAAACGTGATCGGGCAGGTTATGAATTTTTATCCATTCAATAGGCTTTGCGCCATCGGGAATGCCATCTTTGTTATTATCGGGATTGTATGTTTTGGTGGTTGAGTTCCAACCGGCATAAGCATATAATTTCTCAATTTCAGCAGTGCCATCTACATTAGTTCCATTTTCTCTTACTAATTGATCGGGCCCTTCATATTTAGCAATCCCTTTATGGCAATTCATACAAACATTTACAGAGGGGATGCTTGCCTGCTTACTATCCTGTGCGGCGCCATGGCAATATAAACAACTGATCTGGTTTGTACCTGCATGTACTTTGTGAGAGTAAAATATAGGTTGCTCTGGCTGATAATTTTGCTGGCGGCCTAAGCCGATTGCACCGTTGATGGTATAAAATCCACCTACAGAAAATAAAACCAGTATGCCAATCATTATATAAGACTTGTTCTTATAAAAAGGAACCGGTTCGGAGCGAAGCACTCCTTCTTTTTCATCAGATAATTTGCGGAGGTTGCTGTTTACCTGTAATAATATAAATGCAATGAGCGCTAAAACCAAGGTTAAAATGCCAAAAAGAAGAGAATCATCAGAACCTTTAGGAGCTTCGCCAACGGGGACGGGAGGCGGAGCCCAATCATCTACATACTTCAATATAGCGTCAATATCTTCTTTTTTAAGTTGAGGAAAAGAAGTCATCTGGACCTTATTCCATTTCTCAAAAAGTGCTTTTGCGTAGGGATCTGTTTCTCTCAGGGTTGCAGAATTGTGAATCCAGTTATAAATATAATCGCCCCCGGGTACTCTTTCTTTCCAGCCTTTAAGAGCGGGGCCCGTAAAATCTTTATCTGGTTTATGGCAACTGGCACAATTGGCTTTAAACAGTGCTTCGCCATCGGCGGCAAAAGTTTGTACATTAATAAATAGTAAAACAACTAAAAAAATACTTGTAAATATTCTGTTAAAGATTTTTCTATCGCAACTCATACAGTATAATCGGGGCTAATGTGGAAAAATATCCTGATTCGGTTGCAAAAATAAGACAGGATGCTGACAATATATCAACATTTTTGAATTTTTTTTTCTCATGTCCAGCGTGGTTTTCAGCGGATTGCAGCAATTGGGGCAAAGTGATTGTCATGCGTTTGTAATTGCTTTTTTGATTTAAAAATTTTTTATATTCCCTGAATATTTAACAATTTTTTCACCACTTTTGCCCCATGTTAAAAAAATTGAAGGCTCATTGGAAGGTTAATGAGATTAACCTGGTACTCATTATTGCAACCTTTGCTTTGGGTGGAAGCCTTTGTGGTTATGCCGGCCGCAAAATTTTAATGTTCACTGATTTAGAAAAGGGAGTAACCTGGGTTGTAGTTTATATATTATTGATAACCCTGCTTTGGCCGGTAAGTGTAATATTGATCAGCATACCGCTAGGCCAGTTTTTATTCTTTAAAAAATATCTTATTAAAGTTTGGAAAAAAATGAGTGGGGGCAGAGATGCCAGGCTTCAACCAGAAAATATTACAAGAATTGCAATTTTTGCAAGTGGCGCAGGAACAAATGCGGAAAAGATAATAACTCCCTCATCCCAGCCCCCTCTATCTCCCCCGAAGGGGGAGGAAATGGAGAAGATGAAAGCGAATAAAAATGCGAATGAAAAAAATTATACTGTTGCATTAATTGTTTGCAACAAGCCGGGGGCAGGTGTACTGAAAATTGCAGAAAGAGAAAACATTCCATCTTTATTAATAGAAAAAGAAAGATTTTTTAACGGCGATAATTATTTACCTGAATTACAAAAACACCAAATAGATTTTATTGTATTGGCGGGTTTTTTATGGAAAATGCCTGTTGCGTTGATAAAATCATATCCCAAAAAAATCATTAATATACATCCTGCACTATTGCCCAAATTTGGTGGCAAAGGCATGTATGGCAATAAAGTGCATGAAACTGTTATTGCAGCAAATGAAAAAGAAAGCGGCATAACCATTCATTATGTGGATGAATTATATGACCATGGAGAAATAATATTCCAGGCAAAATGCCCCGTTACTGAAAATGATACTGCAGAAACATTAGCCCAAAAAATTCATATACTCGAACATGCACACTATCCAAAAGTAATTGCCGGAATAATTGAAAAGCAAAATCGCCGTTAAAACATCGCAGCCCTAAAACGGGTGTTGATTTGTTCCTGTATTTTTACGCATACTAATTTTAACCCGTTGCAATTATTTTTAAAAATACTTTTACTGCTGCTTTGTTTTATTTGTAAGGCCAATCATTTATCTGCCCAGTTAACAGTTTCCGGAACCGTGTTTGACTCTACCAAAATAAATTATGTAGAGGCTGTAAGGGTTGAAAACACCAGCGGGAAATTTACCCAAACCGACTCTATGGGCAGGTATAAAATACCCGTTACAGAAAAAGATTCCCTCAGTTTTATCTATCAAAATAAACCTACGCAAAAATTTGCAGTAAAAGATATTCCCGATCTTACCCGGTTTGATATTTCGTTGCGGGTGCATGTAAAAGGAGGATACCATACCTTAAAGGAAGTGATAGTATTTGCCCGGTCGTACAGGCAGGATTCTATAGAAAACAGGCAGGTTTATGGCGATGTATATAATTTCAGGAACCCAACTATACGAACAAGTGTTTCGCCGGGCGGTGCAGTGGGGGCCGATGTAAATGAGATCATCAATATATTTCGATTTAAAAGAAACAGGCAGATAAAAGCTTTCCAGGCCCGGCTTGAGCTGCAGGAACAGGATAAATTTGTGAGCTATCGTTTCAACAGAAATTTTGTGCGGCGCATTACACAATTACAGGGTGCCGAGCTGGATAGTTTTATGGTAAGATATTTACCCAGTTACGAATTTGCCAGTACCGCTGATGAAGTTACTTTTAATAAATACATTTTAAATGCATCCTATGCCTTTAAAATTGAATTATTAAAGCAGGATGCCAAAAAATAAAAAAAGAGAAGTACTTTTCATTTTCAAATTCATGAAATGAAAAAACTCTTTTTGTTTTCCTTTATATTTTTTTCGCTGCATGTTGTTGCTCAAAACGACAGTATTCCATCTTTTGTAAAAGACAGCCTGGATAATTATGTGAACAAAGCACTTGGCGACTGGAACATACCGGGCGTTGCAGTTTGCATTGTTAAAAATGGCAAAATTATTTTAATGAAAGGCTATGGGGTAAAGGAATTAAACGGAACCGGTAAGGTAGATGAAAACACGTTGTTTATGATTGGCAGCAACAGTAAAGCTTTTACAGCTACAGCTTTGGCCATGCTTGATGCAGAAAAAAAAATTTCACTGGATGATAATGTAACCAAATGGATACCCCAGTTTAAATTAGATAATAAAGCTGCGGGTGAGCAGGCAATTATAAGAGATTTGCTTTGCCACCGCATTGGTTTTAAAACCTTCCAGGGAGATTTTACTTACTGGACCAGTAACCTCACCCGGCTTGAAGTGATTGAAAAGATGAGCCATATAAAAGCTCAATATCCTTTCAGAACAAAATGGGGTTATACCAATGCTGCATTTTTAACTGCCGGAGAAATTATACCAAAAGCAACCGGCATGCAGTGGGAAATCTATCTTACAGAAAATATATTTAAGCCTCTTAGTATGAACAATACCCTTGCCCTGAGCAAAGATTTTCCAAATGCGGCAAACAAGTGTAGTGCACATACTATAGCAAACGGGCAATTAATAAAAATTCCTTTTTGCAGTATTGATAACCTGGCAGCAGCAGGCAGTATAGGTTCGTCGGTAAATGATATGAGCCATTGGCTAATGGCACAGTTAAATAGCGGAAAGTATGCAGGCATACAGGTTATTCCTGCTGCAGCCATTGCGCAAACCTGGCTGCCGCATTCCATACTTGGCAATGGCGGCAAACAATTCAATACCGGACATTTCAGTTTGTATGGACTTGGCTGGTTCCTGGAAGAATACTGTGGCAAAAAAATTGTTTCCCACACAGGCGGTGTAAACGGGTTTGTTACCAGCGTAACCTTAATTCCTGAAGAAAAATTAGGTATCCTTGTTTTTACCAATACAGATCAGAACAGTTTTTATGAGGCCCTTAAATGGGAAATTGCAGATGCTTATCTTGGCAAACCTTTCCGCAACTATAGTAAAATTTATCTTGGTTTTGATACCCAGCAAAAACAAAACGATGAAAAGCTGGATAAACAAATGCAGGACTCTGTGGCATTGCAATTAAAACCAGCATTGGCAATAACCAGCTATTGCGGCTCTTATTTTAATGATGTGTATGGCAACATGAGTGTAGTAAAGGAAGGTGAAGAATTAAAAATGAAATTCGGCCATCACCCTAATATGTATGCAAAATTAGAGTCCCTGGGAAACAACAGGTTTTATGCTACTTTCAGCGACCCTGAATTCAGCAAAGCCATATTTCCCTTTACAGTTGAACAAGGAAAAGTAACTTCGGTAACCGTTAAAGTAGCTGATTTTATTGAGTACAATCCTTATGAATTTAAAAAGATAAAATAGATACCCCAACAAATAACAGCACTGTTTTATGAACCAAAAAACAAAATAAAAACAAACAAACAAGATAAATATGGAACCCGAACAACTTACCCTTGGCATTGGTACAAGATTACAACACACCTCATGCGGTACCTTTTTCCGTACTCAATACTACAGTTGCCTTGCCTGACAAGCGCCCTTTTCCACAAGAACTACAAACCGCTGGAAATCATATTAAACAAGCCCGGCTTTCCCGAAATATCCTGATTAAAGACGTTTGCGCCTTCCTTAAAATTGACCGGGAGACATTACGTGGGTGGGAGCTTAATCTCTTTGAACCCCATGTTTCCCATTACCCCCTGATTATCGCATTTTTGGGCTATAACCCCTCTCAATTTGAAATAGACAGCTTGGCGGGCAAAATTAAGAGTTATAGGTACATACATGGCCTCACTCAGAAACAGTTTGGTGAACTATTGGATACCGATGCCTCGGTGGTTTGGCAATGGGAAACCAATGGCCGGCCACCAATAGCTAAAACACAAAAACGAATACTTGAGTTAGTTGAAAAGTGATACCTGTTTCTTACCTTATATTTGTTACCTAAAAGCACAAAGTATGGACGAAAATCTAGTTTTAGGAGTAGGCACAAGGCTTCAACATACGCAAATGGGCCCTGGTGTTATTGTTGGCATCCGGTATGCAACGTATCTCATTTCCTTTATCCATCATGGGATAAAAGAAATTGACAAAGATGACTCTCATCTGGAAGAAATTATTCCTGAAAATGTGACTGAGGAAATAGAAACGCATAGCCAGGTAGAGAAATCGTTATTAAAGATACTTCGCTTATGGAATGGCTTTAATGAAGTAGTTCCATTAGGTGACAGATGGATTGGTGGAACGCTTCTTTTGCAGCCTGCTGATAAATCATTGAAACCAAAAGAAATCCCGGTTGCTGATTTTTTTCATAAAGTAGTCATGCTCAGAGATCGGTTAAGAGTATTGGAACAAAATATTAACAGTAATAAAAGATTGAGCGATGAAGACAAGGTAAATATTCAACAATATATCACCCGCTGTTATGGCTCTCTAACTACTTTTAATGTACTGTTTAAAAACAAAGAGCAGTGGTTTGTTGGTGATAAAGGTTCGAAGGAAGAATAATTTCCCTCCATAAATTTTATTTTAGTCAAACTCAATATGTACCTATGTCATCTATGATCTATACTGATTGTGAAAATTGTAACGAAGAAACGAACCATAAAGTTTTGTATAAAAAAGCAGTTCGTATTAATGATTCAAAAAGTAAGATTGATGAACAAAAAGAATGGTATTGTGTAACTCAATGCGCTGGATGTGATACCCATTACTTTGTATTAAGAACTTTTTTTCCGGGACCTGGTAAAGATAAAAAGTTACATTATTATGATATGCATTTCCCATCAGAGGGAGAATCCTTTAATTTTATTTCTTTTGAAGATGAAGCTGAACTCCCTTTGATGGTTTCTAGTCTATATAAAGAAGTAAAAGCCACTTTTAATTCTGGGTCGCCTGTTTTAGCGGGTATTGGTTTGAGAACGTTGGTTGAAGCAATATGCAAACAACAAAATATCAGTGGGCGGAATTTAAAAGACAAAATAATTTCATTGCATAGGAATGGTCAGATTTCCACATCAGAGTTGCCTATTCTTGATAAACTTCGGGAAATAGGAAATTTTTCAGCACATGAAATAAAAACTTTTTCAATGGACAAGTTATCTTATGCTCTTGAGATCGTAAATCATGTTTTAAGAAGCATTTACATTTTACCCAAAATTAATAAGAAGCTAAAAATTTGATTTCAACCAAGCTGCCGACCCCTCACAGGTCGGCAGCTTTCCAGGCTTTAACAATCAGAATGGTAAATCGGATACTGGTTCTTCTTCTTTAGGCTCTGCTTTTGCTGCATCTGCTTTCATCTGCTGATGTACCGTAATTGAATCAACATGACAGTTAAGTGAGCCTTTGGCCTCGCCTTGCATGTCTTTGTAGGCATTGACAGTAAGCCTGCCAGTAATTTCAACAAGGTTCCCTTTTTTAAGCCAGGCTGCAATTGCCGGACTTATCCAATAAGCACAATTTACATAGATCGTAACTGTTACACCCTTGTTACTGTTCTTAGGTTTGTAATAGTCGATTACTGCAAGGGTAAAGTTTACAACTTTGCGTTCATCTTTCAGTTGGGCTACAACTGCATCTTTGGTTAATCTTCCAATAAGTACCATAACGTGTGTTTTTAAGTGTTTAAAATGAAGTTTACTTCTGATCCTTTTGGCTCATCACCGCAATTTGGCCAGCTTAGGCAACCCATAATAGAAGCGTTGGAAGGAAGTCAAGGTTTTTGGCATAAAAAATACTACCGAATATTATTTTATCTGAGGTGGAGATTTTTTTGACAAAACCGGAGGCAAGTGAAATGAAATGAAGCGTAGACCTTTACTGACGTTTGTGTAGAGCACATACCTTTGCCGGATGCTGGCCGAATTAAAGTACAAAAAATGATACAATAGATTATTGTAACCTCTTAATTATTTATTTTTCGACCTAATGTATGAGTTCAAAATGTTTGTCTGAAATTTTTTTGCAAAAACCCTCTTATTATTAATATCTGAAACTATCCTCTTCACAAGTCTTTCACCCTTTTTAATTGTGAAACAATATTCAATAGCACGTTTAAAAGATGAATCATCTTTTAATGAATTTAGAAAAGTGTGAGATGACCATTCTAGTTTTATTTGCTTGTTCACGAAACTTCTTATAAGCTGCTCACAGTAATCCCATGATTCAACTTCATGTCTTTTCTTTGGCCTGCCAAAACCCAATAATGTAAAAATGCCTTCAAAAAGATTCACCTCTTCCTCTTCATCTTCAAGTTGCTCTTTGGGTATTAAAGCCCAAGTAGAAAAATCCACTTTGGAAGATGCGGCATAATTATAAACATCAAGAAAAGTTTCAGAAGCAATTAATTCATTTCCGGACAATCGTTTTTCAAATGCTAAGCCAAGTAACATGCATGAAAGATAAGTAAGATTGACACAATAGTTATTTTCCTTTAACTCGTTATATGCGTTTACCCATATTTCTCCGCTTAGCCTATACTCGCTCACTCTATTGGGAGGGCAATAAATAAATATCATCGCGAAAACCTTTGGGTGTAATTTCTTCTTATTCTGATGGACCCATCTATAAAATATTTCATAATAATCCTTTACAATACAGCTGGACCATGCAGAAATTAAGCATAGGTGATTCTCAGGATTATTCAGCCAATTGAGGGAATACACTACAATCTGTTGGCCGAACTCCTTTACCATCTCCAGAATAATACTACTTTCCGCATTTAGTATCGCCGTAATAACTTTTTCCCAATCTATAATCAAATTACTATTATGGAGAGCTTTGAAAATTTGTTGTTGCAATTCACTATCAAGCTTCCATACAGTCTCCTTTTCAGAAACCTCCGGCATTTTTTCAATCAAAATATCAATAAGATTTTCATCTGTTTTAAAAAGATTAATTATTTCTTCATTTGTGATATCCACAACATCCCAAATTTCATGAGTTAATCTTCCTGGATGAGCATTTTTCCATAAATTTAAAAATTCAATTACAGATACCTCGTTCTCATTTAGTAACTTTTCAAGCCGCTTTTCTATATTTAACTCTTCCAACAATAAGTAGTCTATTTTTTCGGTTGTAATTAAAAAAGTTAACAGCTCCTTTTCCGAAATAAATGGATACAATAAAGACTCATCATTAAATAATTTTGTTTTTAACGATTTCGCTTGCTTTTTGTTCGGGAAGGATTTTCTTATTTGGCTTGCAATTTTATTTAATACAGGCTTATCAAAGTATAATTCCTTATACAATTCCAACAATGGAATATAATTCTCACGCTCACCAATTATATCCGCTCCATAAGTCCAAAGAAATTTCCTCAATTTATTTTTAGGAAAGTTTTGAAGTAATCCCCAGTCAAATTTTGATTGTAAATGAGTATCAGCAACGATTGGATTTGTTGATTGCCTGACTAGACTGGTCGTTCTATTTTCTGGTACTACCTGTAGGTCAAATTCTCTGTCTTCAAACACTTTGATCCCTAATGCGCCCCCGCAGAATGCAAAATTTCTTCTCATTCTAGGCCATTGATCGCCCCATATATTTAGCATAATCTCTTCATGTGTACCTGCTTTAGCAGAAGGAAGGAAAACTGTGGATTTTGGAAATTCATACAAACCAACGCTTACCAAGTTCTTGATTTTACTTGTTTCAATAAATGGCTTATTCGCACGAAGAATATCCAATTCCAGAGCTAAGCTATAAAGTTTATAATCATCCTGTTCAGGTCTTCGGAATAAATCATTCAGATAGGCTAACTCAGGTATCTTGCCCAGATCAGATAAATTGATTAACAAGGAATGCGTCCACACACAACCGGGTCTTTTCATTTCATTAGCATACCAGGTTCTTGCCAGGGTATAATATCGCCCTCCACTTAAGGGATATCCGGTTATATAAGTTCTAAATCCATCATCAAAATTAGAACCTGAAAGGTCAGATTGGTATAAGAGCATTTTCTTTTCTTCTGGAAGAAGGTCAGTAGAAGCATTGAGCAATTGATGCCCATTCTGATAACCATGTAACGTTTGTTGAAGCAGTATTTTCATTCTGTTATCCAGACAATAGGTTTTGAAATATCTTTTGATGTTTCTGTTCCGTCTTCAACGATTATATTATCAAGTCTGTTTTTCGATAATGCTTTATTAATATCTTCATTATTATATTCCAATCCTTGTGCACTGACACCAAAAACCTGTAAGATAAAATCTGTTGAATTACATACCAAATATTGATATAAAAGAGGCATAGATTTTTCCAACCACTCTAAGGGCAATACCTTTACATCTTCGCTGGATTTTTCAACCACATCCCATGCTGAAATAACTACTGCAATTTTTAAAGGTACCATTGCCGGCTTATGATGTTTTATAAATTGTAGCTCTTCCACAAGTTTTACCTGGTTACAAGTATGCTCTGCACTGTATTGCTTAAACTCAATACTTTCATTAGAAATTTCTGTCGGTTCCTCGAAAAGCAAAGCAGCTTCGTCTGCATCTGTAATAAGATGTGGTGTGTTATTCGCATCCTGGGGATCAACAAAAAGTATAAATCCATTGGTCTTATTCAGGAGTTTGTCATACTCTTCAGTCCATTCCCTTGTATCAAAATGACTCTTAAATGTTTCTCCCGAAAAATCAGGGATATCTAAAACAATAATCTGATCAGTCTTCGTATTTTTAACATTTATCTGAATCTTCTCCCCATTATTACTCCGTGTCCTAGCAACCGTCTTATATACCGCCCAGTCGCGACTTATGGAATTAAGATATTCGTGTTCGCCACCAGCCAAAGAATTAACCATCAGAAGCTGGTCATTACAAGAATTATTCAGGTAATACCATAAAGCTGCAATAAAAGTTGTTTTCCCCGTTGCAGGCAACCCTGCTAATAAAATGCTTTTTTTATTCATGATTAACTGTGAAAATTAAGAAACCATCTTTCATTTATTCTTTTTTCTGGTACTTCATTTAAAATATCACTTTGATCGGGTTTATCTTCCAACCATTCATTTAATAATTCCCCGATGCCGAAAGCTACTTTTATTGTTGAATGTGGAGTCTTTGGCCTTGCTGCAATCCTTGCAAAACTGAAACTCGTAAAAACATCTGAAAATTTTTGTAAAAAATAAGCTTCAATATCCTTTTCAAAATTAAATGAAGTATCCTTATCCAATAAATCCCATTTTGAAAGTACTATTTTCAAATCGCAGTCAGCCCGGATTATCTTTTCATCAGACATTCTTTTCAACAAGGTATAACTATCAAAGAGTGACGCTTCTCTTGTTCTTTTATTTGCAATTTTATTTCCATCCAACATTACCACTATCCTATCGGCAAATTTTAACGGTGTTAATTCTTTCATCGCAGAACTTGAATCTCTTGCATTTTGTAATCTTTCTCCCGAAATGTCAGATATTAAAAAGTGAACTGCAGGTCTTTGTAAGGCAGGCTTTACCTTAAGGGCCAAGTGAAGAAAATTAAGTTCTTTCGAATTAGTTTTTTCCGTATCGGCGTGTGCTGCCTCTGACGATATCCGTGAAAGGTGGCACCGTGATTCGAATCCGACCTGTGTGTATGAGCCTGCAAAATAAATACCTTCCAAAGGGCCTTTCTGAAGGATATCAAATATCGTAGCAAGAAAAGTAGTTTTACCACTGTCTGAATCGCCTAAAATAATTATATTTTCGCAAGGATACTGGTAAGTCACCAATGTCGTATTAACCATATTTAATTCAGCGCCATTGAATAAAGGAATGCTCTTGCTTTTAAGTACGGTTGTATTAGGAGTATTTTCTGCTTCATCAATATCAGTTTCTTCATCAAAATAAAAATGCGGACACTCTGAAAGTTCTAGAGATTCTAAGCATTTCCCATCCATTTTTACCTTACATAACGCTTGATCACAATTATTTATTTTTGCCATCTGTTTGTTTTATAAATTTTTCATCAATAGCAATTCGTTATACAACTGGTAGCAAAAATCAATAAGGGATATCTTTTTACTGGTTTCCAATTTTATTTGTTGTTGTACAGGATCCCCCCAGGAATCAGTACTGGCATAATTCAACGATTTCTGCAAAATCAAAAGGATAGGTGTGATATCAGAAATTTTATTTTCGACAGGCTTTACTAACGCGACAATATAATCTTTGTCGATAGCAGTAATAATCTCCTCAATTGTGCTTTCTTTTAAAGTATGCTTAGCACTACCTGCGATATTGATCACACGGCTCAGAATTGACCTAGCTGAAGGGAAATCAAAAGTAAATTTGGTGAGTTGAGAGAGATCTTTTGCGGCAGTTAAAGATATATTAGCAGCCCCTGTTTCCTTAAATCCCTTTCCACTTGTCCCGGAGTATTCTCCAAAAATCCACCACAAAATATTGCTTTCTTCTTGTAAAAGACTTAAGGAATCTGCCGTATAAGTAATAATGTCAATTACAGGATCTATGTCATTTTTGTCCCATACCGTTTCAGTTTCAGCCAGTTTTTCCTGCAAGTCTTGTAAAGCTGAAAGATCTACGACTGCATCAATGTCTGCCCTTTCACTATTTCTTTCTTTATACTTCGTAGCACTTTCGAAAAGGGGTATACTGATTTTTTTAAGGGGGTTAAAAAAACGTAAATTATTAAGTGCATACGCAATATGGTTGTTGGCAACCGAATTTATTTTTTCAATTTTAAAACAAATGGTAATGGCTGCTAGCACTTTAACAAGATTATCATTGTTTATAAGTGGAAAACCAGGGTCTTTAGTTTTAAATTCATTTATAAACTTATCAAGATTAGCTTGTGAAACGATTGGTCTGGATAGGGCACACCGGATAATATCAAACCAAAATTCCTTAACATCATTTTTTATCAACCCATTAATAGCATTGATTCTTTTGGGATGTATTGCAACGTCACTATTCTTGTCGGCTTCTTTATACCAGTCTGCAAAATAATCCTTGGCAGTATATGTACTCATTGTTTAAAAGGGTTTATTTTATTAGTAAAGGGTTTAATAGTATGTATGCTTTGCCACAATTCTTCCATTATATTTTTTTCTTTTACTAGTTTAAAAACCTCTTTATCTCTTTCTACAGTAGAAAGAGTGTTAAACTCATTTTTATAAACACCCAGCTTTTTTGCTATGGCGATTTTCTGCACATCACTTAAAGATAAAAATGATCGAACCAATATCTGAATGTTTGACAGCATACTTTTTTCTATGCGAATGTTATTTGTAATTTCCGTTAATATCTCTTTTTCCAGTTCCTCATTGGCAGCTGTTACTTGGGTAGTCTCATCTACGAGATCAACAGGATATTCATAAACAGGGTTTTCATTCAAAATACACTTCAATATATCTCCATTTTTTGAAGGAAAGCTAAAATAATTAAAATACTGCTGCAAAATAATGGGTACATCAGCTAGAGGCCCTCCGTCTGGTGTTATTGGATGAAATTTATCATTATTCAATTGACTATTATAAAGTGATTGCGTAATAATAGCCCCTTCAAATATTACCCCCCTGCCTGCATCTGGATTAGCTTCTCTTCTGCTAAAGCGTTGGTAATATTTTGGGGTACATACCATTAAAACGAAATCAGCATCTTCAATCTGGTGATGCATCCAAGTAATCCAGCCTTCCTTGGGTGGTCGAATAGAATGCAGGTGATCCGTAACAACTTTAATTCGACCCTTACCCTCTTTTATTAGCCATTGAGCAAATTCAAAAATAGAAGCTTTAAATGCGTCACTTTCATGAGCGTAACTTATAAATACCTTGATAATATTTTTAACCATAACACAAGCAGACATTATTAATTAGTCAAAGATAAAAAATTGACTTCCAAATATTGTTTTTATTTGTCAGTTATATATCTACTCGTCGCACATAAATAATCAACGGTAAAAGAGCCTTCAGCCAAAAGAAGCAAAGCCGTGTTGAAAGCTTTCAACACTGTAGCCTGGAGCGAGCCAGCAATGCCACAGGAATGAGGTACGAATGGAAGTGGCAGCGAGTGCCACTGGATGGCGTGTTCAGGACAATGACTGAAAGGAATGTGAACACACAGTGCCGGGGCTGCCATTAAGCATACCGAAGGTATAAGTGTGGGTTTGTGACGGCAGCCCCAAAACGCAGCCAGTGGCCGCCGGCTCGCCAAATTATTGGGAACGGGTGGATGAAAAGATCCTGCCAGGAACGGATCATACAAGCAGGAGCATGGTGCAAGGAGTATGGAGAGCTTATATAAATCAGGTGAAATGTTTGTGCGTGGCTTCCTGTATCCGGGGTACATTTCCCTGGTGAAATATAAAAGCCTTGCACGAATGTAACCAAGCGGAGGCGAAGTATGAGGAAAAGTGAGTGGCTGGTTCTTTTCAGACACGAGAGTTCCCCGAGCAAAGAAATATGGAGTTACAAAGACTATGACAAACTTGTGTAACAACCCGGAGGGCAAAAGAAGTATTGCGATTCCATCAAAGGGTATTAAAAAGGAAATCGCAATTGTTCTTTTGGTTTGGCAGATGTCTTTGTCGGAATATTTCTTTGAGAGACCTTTTTACCGGATTTTTGTAAATACTATATCTTTTTGATAACACTCCTCTCTTTCATTTTACAGTTAGAATATGGTGATAAATACAAGAATTTTATTATTTTTATAGGGTAAACTTTATGAAACAATTTTTACTTTCTATATCTTTTATATTATTGGCAATTTTTGTTGCTAAAGCCCAACAGGCCAACATCTGGTATTTTGGCGATCATGCAGGTTTAAATTTTAATACAACACCTCCTTCTGCTTTAACAAACAGTCAAATGTATACCCATGAGGGTTGTGCAACGGTATCTGATAGTACCGGAAATTTATTGTTTTACACTGATGGCAGGGATGTTTGGAACCGTAATCATCAGGTAATGCCCAATGGCTCAGGCTTAATGGGTCATGAATCTTCCACACACTCAGCTATAGTAATTCCCAAGCCTGGGAGTAACACTATTTATTATGTTTTTACTGCTGATGCTGTTGAGAATAATGGAGCCGGAGGCTACCGTTATTCAGAATTAAATATGACCTTAAACGGTGGCTTAGGTAATATTACTGCTAATAAAAATATCTTATTATACGCACCAAGTAGTGAAAAGCTTACTGCTGCAAGCCATGCAAATGGTATTGATATATGGGTAATAACAAAAGATGTTGGCAATCACACGTTCCGGGCGTACAAAATAACCTGCACCGGAATTGATATGAACCCTGTTCTTTCTACCGTTGCTGCTATATCAGGAAATACTTTAGGTTATAAAACCGGTTGTATTAAAGTTTCGCCTGATGGAACTAAAATTGCCAGTGCAAGAAATTTAGAAGGGAAATGGGATCTTTTTAAGTTCAATAATTCTACCGGTATTATTTCTGACAGAATACTTATAACCCAATCAAATCAAATAGGAATTTATGGAGTAGAGTTTTCTCCAAATTCCCGATTAGTTTATCTTAATGGGGGATACACTTTCCAATATAAAGTTGATATTCATGATTCTGCCACTATTTTTAATTCAAAATATCAGGTAGATAGTGTATCAGTTGTACACCAGGCTCTGCAAATTGGTCCGGATGGAAAAATATATAGCAATACGTATCCCAATTCCAGCGTAATTACCAATCCAGATGTTTACGGAGTTGGTTGTAATTATGCACAACAGGCAATTCCATTAGCCGGTCGGGATGGCTTTGCTGGATATCCTACTTTTTTTGGAAGACTTGTAACAAACTATAATGTTGATTATACATATAACTTCCTACCCGATTGCAAAACAGTTAACTTCTCTGGTACAAGCAATGTACCAGGCCCATTAACATGGACATGGGATTTTGGAGATGGCAATACCGGAACGGGGCAAAACATTACCCATGTTTTTCCATCTACACCCAACCAGTTTACTGTTACACTTACAATAAACAACCCCAATGTTTGCGGAGGTAATGCAATCAGAAGTAAGATAGTTGTATTTAACCGTGTTGCCCCTACGGCTAAATTTGGTTTTACAACTTCCTGCAATAATTTATCGGTGGCATTTCAGGATTCATCAACAATTGGTGCAGGTGCACAAATCATTTCCTATTCCTGGGACTTTGGAGATGGTAATACATCAACAGCACAGAGTCCAATCCATAATTACCTCAGCTTTGGTTCTTACAATGTAAGGTTAATAGTTGAAGCGAATGACCAGTGTAACTCAAAAGACTCGCTGATAAAAACGGTGAATGTTGCGGCTAAACCTATTGCCAATTTTAGTTTTATAAACCACTGTTACACACAACCATTCCAGTTCAATGATATTTCTACTATTGCAGCAGGCAATATTAATAATTGGTATTGGAGTTTTACAGTGTAAGTACCGGCAGTTGAATAAGGATGCAGTGGATTTCTTAAACCGGATATATTACCATCTCCAAAACTCCATGAAGACGATATAGAACCTGATGAAGTATTTATAAAATCAACAAAA
>JANNYY010000168.1:0-8854 GCA_031410355.1 Chitinophagaceae bacterium
GTCTAGCAGGCCTGAGACCCCTGTAAAGGCGGCGATTTGCCAAGCGTTGCGAATGGGGAAAATCAGTCCCTGCGAAGGGTTACCACAGCGATTTCAGGGGGTTGATTGAAGCGTACGGGGACCACCGAGACCCCCACCCCGCCAGTCACGTAAAGCTTGCGCCCGAATTCGTCATAGAGCCCGCACGGCCATTATGGAAAAATAAAAGTATCAATATTGTTTTTGAAGCTGTGATGACTGATGCTGAATTAAAGATAAACGGGCAATCAGCAGGAGAAATTCACCAGGGAGCATTTTATGCATTTAAATATGATATAACAAAATTACTGAAGTTTGGAGAACAGAATTTACTGGAAGTTGCGGTAGCCAAACATTCAGCCAATCAATCGGTGAATGAGGCAGAACGTAAAGCTGACTTTTGGATCTTCGGAGGTATCTTCCGGCCAGTGTATTTAGAAGTATTGCCTGAAATACATATTGATGAACTTGCAATTGATGCAAAAGCCGATGGAGTATTTCAAGCTTTTTGTACAGTTCAATCTTCAGCAGATAAAGCAATTGTCGAAATATTCAATTCAGCTGGAATTTCAATAGGGAAAATTTTAGGGAAAGGGATTGGAGGTAGATGGAATCCGCATGATCTTTTAGATATTGAATTTGACTCGTTTAAATTTGAAAAGATTTTTTTTAATCCTAAAAAATGGAGTTCAGAAACTCCGGATTTATATAAAGCGGTTGTTACAATTTACAGGCACAAAAAAGTGCTTCACACAATTACCAAAAAATTCGGTTTCCGAACAATAGAAGTAAAACAAAGAGATGGTATCTATGTGAATGGCGTTAAAGTAAAAATGAAAGGCATTAACCGAAGCCCGTTTCGTCCGGAGACGGGAAGAACTTTGAGCAAACAAAATAGTATTGAAGATGTGTTGTTAATAAAGGACATGAATATGAATGCAGTTCGTTGCAGTCATTATCCGCCTGATGATCATTTTTTAGATGCCTGTGATTCGATGGGGTTATTTGTAATGGATGAACTGGCTGGCTGGCATGGCAATTACGATACAAAGACCGGCGAAAAGTTGTTTAAAGAAATGATAGATCACGATGGCTATCATCCATCGGTTATCATGTGGGCCAATGGAAACGAAGGTGGACATAATTTCGAACTGGATACTTTGTTTAAGCAATACGATGTTCAGCAACGCCCTGTTGTACATCCCTGGCAATTGTTTGGCGGTATTGAAACACAGCATTACCGTGAATATAATTATGGCATTGGCAATTACGAAAACGGCAAAGAGATCGTAATGCCAACAGAATTTTTACACGGACAGTTTGATGGTGGCCATGGTGCCGGACTGGAGGACTACTGGGAAAAAATGTGGTGTAATCCTTTAAGTGCCGGAGGTTTTCTTTGGGACTTTGCCGACCAGGCTGTGGTGAGGAAAGATAAAAATGATTCGCTGGATACAGATAAGTTTAGAGCAGCAGATGGTATTGTTGGGCCGCATCATGAAAAAGAAGGAAGCTACTATGCGATAAAAGAAATATGGAGCCCGGTATTTTTTGAAAGAAGGGAAATTACGCCGCAATTTGATGGTACATTCAATATAGAGAACCGGTATCATTTTACTAATATCAATCAATGCAGTTTTAGCTGGAAATTAAGGCGGTTTAATCTGCAAACAACAAAAGAAGAAACCGGAACTGCAGTTGCACCAACTATCGCACCTGGTAAAAAAGGAATTTTGCAAATAAAATTACCTGCTAACTGGAAAGACTATGATGCCTTGTATGTAACTGCCAAAGATGCTTACAGCCGGGAATTATTCACCTGGAGTTTTCCCATAAGTAATCCAAAAAAGATTGGAGAAAGAATGGTTGTGAAGGAAGGGAAGGATAAAATAAAAATTCCTGTTGCAGATACAACAGCCATTTTAGTGCATGTGAAAGATTTGCAATTGATGTTTAATGAAGTTAATGGTACATTGACGTATGTTAGAAACAAGAATGGTGTAATACCTTTTAATAATGGCCCCGTTTTACAGGAAGGGGTAAATAATTTCAGGAGGATCAAAAGATATTTTGAAGGCGATAACTATATTATTGAATCAACCTTTGATAAAAAAGAAAACTACAATACACTCAGGTGGACAGTTTATCCGTCTGGTTGGATAAAACTGGAAGTACAATATTTCCCCGGAGCCTATTTTACTGATTTTGCTGGTATTAATTTCTCTTTTCCGGAAAAGAATATTAAAGCAGTAGAATATATGGGCAATGGCCCTTATCGTGTCTGGAAGAACCGCATGAAAGGAAATCAATTTGGAGTTTGGAATAAAGAATACAATAATACAGAAACCGGAGAATCGCCCTGGAAGTATCCTGAGTTTAAAGGTTATCACAGCAACATGTACTGGTGTAAATTTATTACGGAACAACAATCATTTACTGTATGTACTGAAAATGAAGATCTGTTCTATCGCCTGTTTACACCCGCCTGGAAAACCGATCAGTGGCATAATTACGAACCCTTATTTCCATCGGGTGATATTTCCTTTATGCAGGGCATCAGCAGTATTGGCAGCAAAACCCAACGCAATGAAACCACCGGGCCAATGGGAATGAAAAATATTTTTTATGATTATGAAAAAGACCCATTAAGGGCATTGAAGCTGGTTTTGTATTTCAACTTTAATAATTGATAATGAAGATAAAATTTCTGATAGCATTTTTGATGACCGGATTAATTTCGGCTGCACAAGTTACTATAAAAAACCTGCGTTGTGAAATGCTTGTCAACCCCTTGGGGATTGATGCTGTGCAACCCAGGTTTAGCTGGCAACTGGAAAGTGAGCAAAGAAATGTGGTTCAAAACTCTTACCAAATTATTGTAAGCAGCAGCGAACAAAAATTAAAAGCGGGTGATGGGGATGTTTGGAGATCAGCAACTACTAACGACAGCAGATCTTTACTAATCAGTTATGGTGGCAGGCCATTACAATCTGGTACAAAGTATTATTGGAAGGTAAGTGTGGTTACAAATAAAGGAGCAGCTTTTTGCAATGAAAATGCTTTTTTCTCAACAGGATTATTAAATGCCGGTGACTGGAAAGCCAAATGGATCGGTTATGATAAACCTTCTGCCTGGGATAGTATTACGCAATGGTCAAGATTATCTGCAAGGTATTTAAGAAAGGAATTTCAAAACACTTCAACAGTAAAAAGAGCAACTGTTTATATTTCCGGTTTGGGTATGTATGAATTGTACATCAATGGCAAAAAGATCGGCGACCAGGTTCTGGCTCCAAACCCAACTGATTACCGTAAATCTTTTTTTTATAACACACATGATGTAACAGCGGAAATTAAGAATGGAAGTAATGCCATAGGGACGGTTTTAGGCAATGGCCGTTTTTTTACGATGAGGCAAAATTATAAAACGCAAAAGCACAATACATTCGGTTATCCAAAATTATTATTGCAATTAGAGATTGAATATGCTGATGGCAGTAAGAAAACAATTTTAAGTGACGAAAGCTGGAAGCTGAATGTGGACGGGCCAATAAGGACCAACAATGAATACGATGGCGAAGAGTACAATGCTACTAAAGAATTTTCAGGGTGGAGCAATGCGGAATTTAATGACAGCAAATGGCTGCAACCGCAGTTGGTGGCCGCTCCTGCGGGAAAAATTGTTGCGCAATTCTCTGAGCCGATGAAGATTATGCAGTCGATTCTACCTGTTTCAATTAAAGATGTTGGGAATGGAAAATATATCCTCGATATGGGACAAAATTTTGCGGGTTGGCTAAAGCTTCAAAATATAAAAGGGAAAAAAGGAGAAAAAGTTACCCTGCGTTTTGCAGAAAGCCTGAAAGCAAATGGAGAATTATTTACTGCCAATTTGAGAGACGCAAAGGTAACCGATGTGTATACATTCGGTAACTCCCCATTAGGAGCTGGTGGCTGGCAACCATCATTTGTGTATCATGGCTTCCGCTACGTTGAAATAAGCGGTTTCCCCGGCATCCCGGTTTTAAACAATTTTTTAGGGAAACTTGTATATGATGCCATTGAAACAACTGGTTCTTTTCAAACATCCAATTCAGTCATTAACAGTATTTATAAAAATGCCTGGTGGGGTATTGCATCCAATTATAAAGGTATGCCGGTTGATTGCCCGCAACGCAATGAACGCCAGCCCTGGCTTGGCGACAGGGTTATAGGTTCGCAAGGCGAAAGTTTTATGTTTGATAATGCAAAGCTCTATGCGAAATGGATGGATGATATTGAACAGTCGCAAACAGCAGAAGGTGCCATACCGGATGTAGCACCCGCATTCTGGAATTACTATTCAGATGATGTTACCTGGCCTGCTGCTTTTATCACCATCAGTAATAATTTATACAACCAGTTTGGCGATTTAAAACCCCTTCAAAAAAATTACGCTTCCATGAAAAAATGGATGTGGTATATGCGTGATAAATACCTGGCGAATAATATTATGACCAGGGATAAATATGGCGACTGGTGTGTGCCTCCTGAAAGCCTGCAACTCATTCATGCAAAAGATTCAACACGTTTAACAGATGGGAAATTGATTGCCAGCGCTTATTATTACAAACTGCTTGCTTACATGCAACGCTTTGCAAAGCTTACCGGCAACGATGCAGATACAAAAGAATATGCCGGACTGGCTGATAAAATGAGAACTGCTTTCCAGGATAAATTTTATAACCCTGCAACACATAGTTACTCCAATAATACCATTACCGCTAATTTACTCCCTTTGTATTTTGGTATTTGTCCCGATTCCCTGAAGGAGAAAGTTTTCGAAAATATTTACCAGAAAATTCATGTAGAAAGTAATGATCACATTAGCACAGGTTTGATAGGTACGCAGTATTTATTTCGTGGGCTTACAGAATACGGCAATACTGACCTGGCTTTCAAACTGGCTTCCAATACAACTTATCCGGGCTATGGTTACATGATTGCGAATGGTGCAACAACCATTTGGGAGTTATGGAATGGCAATACGGCAGATCCCAATATGAACAGCCAGAATCATGTAATGATGCTGGGCGATCTGATCACCTGGTTTTATGAAAACCTTGCCGGAATAAGAACTGATAAGGAAGCTGTAGGGTTTAAAAAGATAACCATGAAACCATCATTGCCTGATAGTTTGCAATTTGTAAATGCATCTTATAAAAGTGCATACGGGTTAATTAAAAGTAGCTGGAAAAAAAGCGATGCCATATTTGAATGGGATGTTTCTATTCCTGCAAATACCTCTGCAAGGATATTTATTCCTGCAAAATCAGAAGCGGATGTATTTGAATCAGGCAAAGTTTTATCAGGTGATGTTAAAGTGATTGGGTGGAAGCAAGGAGTTCTTACCATCGAAGTGCCAAGTGGTAATTATCAATTCAAATCAACAATGAAATAGAAATAATGAAAGCTAAAATACTAAACGGATTGTTTTTTCTTTTATTTGCTGTGCAGGTAACAGCACAAAACAAATGGAAGAAAGGCATACTGGTAGAGGAATTCATTTTCGATACCGCATCTTTCCCGCAAAGCCATGCCAGCACCATTGCAGAAACACCCGATGGTTTGATCGCTGCCTGGTTTGGCGGTACCAAAGAAGGGAATAAAGACGTATGCATTTGGACAAGCCATTTGGTAAATGATACATGGACTGTACCAAAAAAAGTTGCTGAGGGTTTTATTAATGATACAACAAGATATGCCTGCTATAATCCTGTTTTATATTATGCCGATAATGGAGAGTTGTTATTGTTTTATAAAATAGGGCCAAATGTTGCAGGATGGACAGGCTGGATGATACGGAGCAAAGACAATGGCCACACCTGGAGTAAAAGAGAAGCTTTACCTGATGGTATGCTGGGGCCGATAAAAAACAAACCGGTTATGATTGGTAACATTTTGCTTTGCCCTTCGAGCAGTGAAAAGAATGGATGGAAAGCACATATTGAATATACAACCGACTATGGAAAAACCTGGACAAAGAGTAAAGATATTAACGATGGAAAAGCACTGCAAGCGATACAACCCAGCATCTTACAATACAAAGACGGTCGCCTGCAGATTTTATGCCGCAGCAGAAACACAACTATAAATGAAAGCTGGAGCAGCGATGGTGGCAAAACATGGAGCGAAATGAAAGCTGCTGCATTACCTAATAATAATTCGGGAACCGATGCTGTTACTTTAAAAGATGGCAGGCAGTTGCTGGTATATAATCATGTGCTGCCCGACTCAGGCTGGGTTAAAGGCAAGGGGCCACGTACTCCATTGAATGTGGCTATATCAAAAGACGGGAAAAAATGGTATGCTGCATTGATACTGGAAGATTCTCCCATCAGCCAATACTCTTACCCTTCGGTGATACAAAGCAAAGACGGCATGGTACATATTGTTTATACCTGGAGAAGAGAAAAAATAAAGTATGTAAAAGTTGATCCGTCTAAATTAAAACTGAAAGAAATAAAAGATAAACAATGGCCGGGCGGACAGGCGGTTAAAGGTAAAACGTCTGATGATTAAGAAGTTTCACGCAAAGCCGCAAAGTGATTAAGCCGCAAAGTTTAATTTACTTTGCCCCTTTGCCCCTTTGCGTACAAAAAAATAAAGATGAACAACTTGCCCATAATTGATATTGCTATAATAATTGTTTACCTGCTGGCTATGCTTGCTATCGGTTTTTATTTTTCTAAGAAGAATAAGAGCACTGAGCAATTCACAAAAGCTTCCGGAAAAATTCCGGGCTGGGCAATCGGGCTTTCTATTTACGCAACATTTTTAAGCAGCAATACTTTTTTAGGCAATCCAGGCAAAGCGTTTGGCAGCAACTGGAATGTTTTTGTGTTTAGTATCTCGATGCCTCTCGCAGCCTGGGTTGCAACTAAATACTTTGTGCCGTTTTACAGGAACACAGGAGAAATATCTGCCTACACAAACCTGGAAAAAAGATTTGGCTCCTGGGCAAGAACTTATGCAGTGGTATGTTTTTTATTAACGCAGTTTGCCAGAATGGGAACCATCTTTTTTGGTATGGCATTGAGTTTACAGGCGCTCACAGGTTTTTCTATGCAAAGCATTATGATCGTAATGGGGCTCTGCATTATTATCTACACCGTATTGGGCGGCATGGAAGCAGTGATATGGACAGAAGTGGTGCAGGGGGTTATAAAAACTTTGGGAGCATTGCTGATACTGTATTTGGTTATCAAACAAATTCCGGGAGGATTTACAAAAGTGATGGAGATAGCAAAGGCTGATAATAAATTCAGCCTGGGAAGTACTGCCATTAATTTTACACAACCAACATTTTGGGTGGTGTTACTGTATGGCTTTTTTATCAACCTCAATAATTTTGGAATGGACCAGAATTATATACAACGCTATCATACAGCAGCTTCCGAAAAGCAGGCTGCAAAATCTGTCTGGCTTTGTGTGTGGATGTATGTGCCGGTGTCGTTGCTGTTTGTCATCATCGGTACTTCTTTATATTCATTTTACCAAATGCAACCAGGTTTAATTGATCCTGTAAAAATAAAATTGGCTGCAGAAAAATTAGGTGCGTTGGCTACACCGGAACAAATACAAAACCTGGCTGCATCATTTAAGCCAGCCGATTATGCCGACAAAGTATTGCCTTATTTTATGGTAACAAAAGTGCCCACCGGGTTATTGGGGTTATTAGTAGCAGCAATCTTATCCGCAGCAATGAGTACCATCAGCAGTAACATGAATGCAAGTGCCACGGTATTTACCATGGACATTTATAAAAAATATTTTAATAAGAATGTGAATGATAAACAACAATTATTTTCTTTACATATTGCCACGGTAGTTTTTGGGTTGATAGGCTTAAGTGCAGGTCTGGCCATGATTGGCGCAAAAAGCCTGCTGGATACCTGGTGGAAACTCTCCGGCATTTTTGCAGGAGGCATGCTGGGCTTATTTTTGTTAGGGTTGATAAGTAAACAAACAAAAAATGCAGAAGCCATTACCGCTACCATCATTGGTGTGGTGGTTATTTTGTGGATGACCTTCAGAGAAAACATTGGTAATGATTATGCTTTTGTAAAAAGCAGCCTGCATAGCAATATGATCATTGTAGTAGGTACACTAACTATCTTTTTAACAGGATTGTTATTGACAAAGATAAAACGACGAAGCACTAAAGGAGAGGGCTTGTGAACGGTTTGGGAGATTATACATTTGACAAATATTTAGCATAGTATGAAAATATACAAAACAACAGCAGGTAATATTATAGAGCATGAAGGCAACCCTTACCTGTCAACTATTGCCAATTGGGATGAATTGATTAACCAGGAAGATCTGTTTTCTTTTTTAGCAGATCATATTCAGCAATTAAAAATTATTACTGATAAAAATTGGCTGCACCAGCAAAAAATATTAGCACCCATCGGCTCACAGGAAGTTTGGGCAGCAGGTGTTACTTACCTGCGCAGCAAAGTTGCCCGTATGGAAGAAAGCGAACAAAGCGGCGGTGCCACTTTTTACGATAAAGTGTATGATGCTGAACGGCCCGAACTTTTTTTTAAAGCTGCTGCACAACGCACTGTTGGTACAAACGATTTTGTAAGAATAAGAAAAGACAGCACCTGGGATGTTCCCGAGCCGGAACTGGTGCTGGTAGTAAATTCTTCCAGTAAAATAGTTGGATATTCCATTGGAAACGACATGAGTAGTCGTAGTATTGAAGGGGAGAATTTACTACCAGCACCAGTTCCGGCTCGGGAACATCCCAGGTGCTGTCTTTTCTTATTCTTACAAAATCGTTTGTACC
>JANNYY010000169.1:0-5067 GCA_031410355.1 Chitinophagaceae bacterium
CTGATTTGTAAGGCTCTTTGTTGAGCTCTTTACAAAGTTCTATATAATCTTCAACAGCAGCTTTAAAAGATTTTTTTAATTCTTTAACTGAAGCTCCCTCAAAAGTTACGAGGTCATTTATGACTTCTATCCTGCCGTAAAAACATTCATCTTCATCTGTATAATTCACCGAACCGATAAATTCCTTGTATTCTAAAATATTTGTTGTCATAATTTATCCTGGCTTTTTAATTCTTCAATAATAAAACGCAGTGCATATTGTTAATAATATTTTTGGGATGTGGCTTAGGAATTCTTATTATGTGCCTGGTATCCGGGTTAATAAAAGCAACTCTCGACCCGGAGGTTTTCCTTTTGTTTGACTCCCGGTATCCCAACCCACCTAATAAAGTTTTTAACTCATCAAATGTAAAGTCATTCGGTTCTTTTAAAATCCTGTCTTTAAGTTTATCAAATTTAGACATAGTTTTTTATTTGGGCAACTGTAAGAGTGTGCAAACAGCATTGAAATAATTTTCTCTTTATTATAATTTTGACAGTTTATGTTTTTGTACTTCTTTTACAACAAAATAAAGTGCCATAAAACCACCCATTACCACAAGGCCAACAAGGCAAAGCTTTGTTTCATTAACAAGTAAGCTTATAGCTACAAAAGAATAGGCAATAATGAAGATGACGGGCAGCAACGGATACCACTTCATTATATAAATACCACTGTCATTCAAATAAGCTGTCTTCTTTCTTAAAATAAAAATGCTGCCTGCGGATAATACCATTCCAAAGCAGTCAAGAAAAATGGTAAAGCTTAAAATGGTATCAAACTCTTTTGCCCAAAAAACAATTAGAGCACACAATGCCGCAAATACACTTAAGGAAATTGTAAGTACATCCGTTTTTATATTTCTTTTGCTGAACATAGAAGGCAAGATTTTGTCTTCACTCATGGCATACATCACCCGTGGATTACTCATGAGTAAAACATTAACGTATGCCAGCACGCTTAAGAATAAAAAACCAGATAAGATCCTTTCTGCATTAATGCCAAATATTTTTGAAGCCATGATGGCTGCAATATTTTTACTGACTTTTATTTCTTCAAAGCCTATCACTTTTATATACGCATAATTTATGGTGAGGTATAATGCAATGATGATGAATATGCCCATAAAAATACCACGTGGAATATTTTTTGTTGGCTTATCTACTTCAGCACCAAAATTGATGGTTTGTTGGTAACCCCCATAAGTAAAACTTACTGCTACCAGGCCAATGCCAAAGGCTTTCAGGTATTCCATAAAAGTAGGACTGATACCGGTTGGAATTACTGTTGAAACTGCAGATGGGCTTGCAAAAAAGATAGGTGTGATCAATAACAGTATCAATGTTATTTTAATTACTGTTAAAACATTCTGTGTTTTAGCACTCATTTTCAATCCTAACAGGTTAATGCCATAAAAGATTATGATGGCAGTAATGGCTATAATTATCTGTATGGTTTGAATATATGTTGCATTGGCTGCAACTTTTAACCATTCAATATCTTTTGACAAGGGAATAAAAATGCCGGTTATATATTCGCCACCAACCAAAGCAACGCCGGCTAATGAGGCAGCATTTGATACCAATATTACACAGTTGATGGCAAACGCAATAGAAGGATGATATGCGTAAGAAAATATTTTATAATAGCCTCCCGTTACCGGAAGCCGGCTTCCAATCTCGGCATAGGTTAATGCGCCACACAGGGCAACCAATCCTCCCGCTATCCATGCAGTAAAAAATAAAAAAGTGTCGGGAGATGCTTTTGCAACATTTAAAGGCGTACGAAAAATACCCATACCTATCACCAGGCTAACCACGATCATAGTGAAATCAAAGAGGTTAAGTTTTTTTGATTTTGCTGTCATGCTTTAAAGATAATTTTTTTACACAATACAATATGGATATTTTGTTTGGATGATTTGCCTTCTTCGCTTTACATTTGCAGCGAATTTGGTTTCCGATGTCAAATCGGGATTAAAAGGGAATCCCGTTTAAATCGGGAGCTATCCCCGTAGCTGTAAGCAACACCCCAACCCCTGAAGGGGATTTAGGGCAACATTTCAAACTTCACAACCACTGTTTAAAAACGGGAAGGTTTTTTGAAATGTGTTGCAAGCCAGAAGACCTGCCAGGTTCATCAACAATCATTCAAAGCTTTCGGGTGAAAGGCATGGAGTGTAAAAGCTGCAAAGCATTTATATTTCTTTCTTTTATTAATTTCTCGGAAGCAGTCACAAAAAAAATCTTTTTAAAAATGAAAAAGAAAATTTTTATTGCGGCTGCTGTTTTATTCAGCAGTCAATTGTACGCACAGCATGACAGTACAAAAAATTTAGATGAAGTTGTAGTTACTGCAACAAAGTTTCCCATCAAACAATCACTAACAGGTAAAGTAGTTACCGTAATTGATCTGCAACAGTTGCAACGCAACAGCGGAAAGTCTTTAACAGAACTATTGAACACACAAACCGGAATTATTGTAAACGGCAGCAGCAATGTTTTGGGTACCAACCAGGATGTATATGTACGTGGAGCGGCTGCAGGCAAGACTTTGATCCTGGTGGATGGAATTCCGGTTTACGATGCATCGGGCATAAGCGGTGCTTTTGATCTGAATCTTATAAGTGCTGATCAGGTTGAACGGGTTGAAATTTTAAAAGGCAGCCAATCAACTTTATATGGCAGTGATGCCATAGCGGCCGTGATCAATATCATCAGCAAAAAAGGCGGTACAAAAAAAGTAAATGCAACGGCAAATCTTGCCGGAGGCACCTATAATACTTTCAAAGGTTCGGTTGGTATAAACGGAACAGTAAAAAATACAAACTATAATATTCAGTACAGCAAATTAAACAGCAAAGGTTTTTCAGCAGCACAATACAAAACAGGCATAGATAATTTTGACCGTGATGGCATAGATGAAAATGTTTTTAGTGCCAATATCAGCCAAAAAATAAATGAAAAATTCCTCATTCTTGCCAACACACGGTTAAGCAATTATAAAACCGATGCAGACGCAGGGCAGTTTAAAGACGATGCAGATTATACCATTAAAAATAAAAATAGCCTGGTTGGTTTTGGAGCCGGATATAGCATTGGTAAAACCATATTGCATTTTAATTATAATTACAATACAACAAACAGGTTTTACCTTGATGATTCAGCAAGCAAAGGCAGCTTCTCTTATTACAGCAAAGGAGATTACACAGGCAAATCGCATTTTGCAGAACTGTACAGCAATATTGCGGTAACAAAGCACATTGATGTTTTGGCCGGGGCCGATTACCGCAATCAGTTATCTGCTCAAAGCTATACATCAGTAAGTATTTACGGGCCTTACACTTCGCCAACGCTAAGCGACGACAGTGTTAAAGTAAACCAGTTTGGTGCCTACGCCTCTGTGGTTATAAAAGATATTTCGGGTTTTAATGTGGAGCTTGGTGGACGTTATAATAATTTTAATAAGTACGGCAATGTATTTACTTTTTCTTTCAATCCTTCTTACGTAATCAAAAATTCGATCAAGATCTTTGGCAACATCAGCTCTGGTTTTAAAGCGCCTTCTTTGTACCAGGTTTATTCTGAATACCACCCTTTGGTTGGAGAACTTAAACCCGAAAAATCTTTAAGCTTTGAAGGCGGCATTCAATATTATAAAAATAATGTGAACCTGCGGGCTGTTTATTTTAGCAGGAATATTACAAACAATATTGTTTTTGTGAACAGCAATACCCCACCTTATGGATATTATGCCAATGCAGATGAACAAAAAGACAAAGGGCTGGAACTTGAAGCCAGCGTGGACTTTGGTAAAGTAACCCTTAATGCAAATTATGTAAACCTTGATGGAAAGATTGAAACTAAAACCGGTACCAAAGACACTGCATTTTTTAACCTGTACCGCAGGCCCAGGCAAACTATTAATTTAAATGTTGGTATTGAGATTTGCAAAAACTGGAATATGAATATTGGTGTACAAAGCATTGGTAAGCGCTCGGAATTTATGTATGGTACCTCCCCCATTGAAATGCCTGCTTACTATGTATGGAATCTTTACTCAACATACAGCATCACAAAAAATATAAAAACATTTGTTGATCTTAAGAATATTACCGACGAAAAATATTCGGAAGTATATGGTTATAACAGCCCCCGTTTTAATTTTATGGCCGGGGTTAATTTGAGTTTTTAATTATTTGTTTGCCGGTAAGCCGGGAAGACGTTCAATACTTAATTGGAAAATTTATTTTCCGTCTTTCCGCCTTCCCGGCTTATTTTATTAAAATGAGCAAACACGAAGAAAAACATTGCCCACGTTGCAATATTATATTTGAATGCAAACCCGGAACCATTATGCAATGCCAATGCAGCAGCATACAATTGCCTGAAACTGTAAAAGCTTTTATTGAAAAAGAATACAATGATTGTTTATGCCTGCATTGCCTGCAGCAGATAAAAGAAGGCCTGTCTGGGGAAAAAAGTTAGCCTGGTGAATCAAATTCATTTTATGTTTCGCTTAAATACATGAACTTTATAGTCTTCATTTTTAAGATGAAAAAAAATACCCTCATTACTGCGCTTTTTTTCCTGTGCATGAACAACTGTTTTGCCCAATACATTATCAATGGAAAAGTAAATGATGAACAACAAAATCCATTGCAGGGCGTAACCATTACCATAGGAAAAAACCTTGCAACAACCTTTTCAGATTCGGCCGGTAATTATAGTTTTTCTTTTTCGTCTGCAAATGTAAATTTAAGCTTTACCCATATTGGGTACGAACCCGTAATGCTAAATATTAAAAGTGGAGAAGTGCAGCCCGTTACACTATTAAGGAGTAATATTTTTTTATCAGAAACGATAGTAAATGCTTTTGAAAGAAACAGCAATGCCCGAAATATTCCTGCGGCAGTAACGGTTTTAACCAAAGCGATGCTGAACAGGTATGGCAATGAATCTTTTGTGCCCGCCATAAATACAGTGCCGGGTGTAAAAATGGATGAACGCAGCCCCGGCAGTTACAGG
>JANNYY010000170.1:0-9560 GCA_031410355.1 Chitinophagaceae bacterium
GCTGGACCTTTTTTATGTTCCAGGAATTTAAAGTAACCAAAACACTTACATTTAATATGCAGGGTTTTATGCGTACCAAAGGTTTGCAAAACCTGTATGAGCTGAATACTTTTGGCGGATTATACGTTTCGGCAAACAAAAGTATTTTAAAGAAAAAAGCAAATATCATTCTTTCGGTAAATGATCTTTTACACACCAACCATGTATCATTCAGTTTACAGCAGGGCACAGTAAGTGCACTGGGAGAGCGAATTAATGATACCCGCAGGCTGGGGCTTACCTTCCGTTATAATTTTGGAATAAAGCGTAAAGAAGAAAACAAAAAAACCTTTGATGCGCCTGCTGACATTAACTAAACAATTTTTCTGCAATGGCAACACTTTCGGGTTTACCTACGTCAACAAGTTTATCGCCGCTGTGGTCGTATCCATAAATGGGATGAGCTCCAGCCAGGCTGAGATATGTTTCTACCAAAGAAAATTTTCCACGTTGGGGTATCAGTTCAAAAATTTCAGGTTGAAAAACAACAACACAACTGTATGCCATAGGGTGCAGTTTCCCTCCCCCTTCGGAGGAGGTTAGGTGGGGGCCTTTTTCTTCACCGGTATTTGTATTGCGCCAGCCACAAAGCCTGTAATCTTCATCAAATAAAAAATAGCGGGAAGTTTTCCTGTTGGTAATTCCGAAAGAGATGAGGGCTTCTTTATTTTTATGATAAGCAACCAGGTTATCAATATTAAGATCAGTTAAAAAATCAGCATTGAGTGTAATAAATGGTTCACCATCCTGCAGCAGGTTTTTTGCATGTAACAAGCCTCCACCGGTTTCCAGCAGTTCATTGCTTTCATCGCTGATCATTATACTACTTCCCCAGCCTTTATTTTTTAATACTGATTCAATTACCTGATCTGCAAAATGGTGAACATTTACAACAACATCGGTAATGTTGTATTGTTGCAGGTATTCAATGTTCAGTTGCAGTAATGATTTTCCATTAACAATTGCCAGTGCCTTGGGATGAGCATCAGTCCATGGTTTAAATCTTGTGCCCAGCCCTGCGGCGAAAATCATTGCCTTCATTTTACCCAGTTTTCTTTATTGGTATGTATTAAATTTATTTTCACCTTAAATTTATTTCTCAAATGCCTTGCAATTGCTTCAGCAGCATACACACTTCTGTGCTGGCCACCTGTGCAACCAAAGTTTATTGACAAATGATCAAATGCCCGTTTAATATAATCTTCAACAGCAATATCAACAATACTATAAACACCATTTAAAAATTCCGGCATTTTGGTTTGCTGCTCCAGAAAATCTTTTACTGTTTTATCAAGGCCTGATAAATGTTTATACTCCTCAAACCTTCCGGGGTTCAGTATCCCTCTCATATCAAAAACAAAACCTCCGCCGTTTTTTGTTTCATCTTTTGGATAACCCGTTTTTATGTAAGAAAAACTATTTATGGTAACAACCAACGGCGTATCTGCAGTAGCCTGAATTGGTGTAAATTCTTCAATTACCGTATCGCTTATACAAAGTTCCAGTACCTTTTTAAATTCAGGAACAGCAATACCAATGTTCTGGTTAATGATGAACCATTTTAGATTTTGTAATGCCAATGGGATGCTGGTTAAAAAATGTGCTTTACGTTCAAACAAGCCACGGAAGCCATAAGCGCCTAAAACCTGTAACAACCTTATTAAAACATAACCATTGTACTGGCTGCGAAAAGTATCTTTATCAATAGGCTCCTCCACAACTTTTTCAAATGCCTCCATATAATCTTCCAGAAGCCTGCTCTTCCAGTCATCCGAAAGGTTTGCTTTTGCCTGCCACAACAAAGAGGCTACATCGTATTGCGGTGCGCCCTTCATGCCACCCTGGTAATCTATAAAATGCAAGCCACACCCCAACCCATCCTCCAGGGGGGGAGTCACCATTATATTCCGGCTCTGAAAATCACGAACCATAAAATACTTATACTCTGTGTGAGCCAGGTAATTACTTAATGCTTCAAAATCTTTTATCAGCTTTTGCTTATCATAAGGCCTGCGTAAAGCATCTAAAAAATAATATTTAAAATACAACAGGTCGGCTATAATGGCTTCTTTTCCAAAAGAGCTGTTAGTTAGGCATTTTTTATAATCCAGGCCTTCGTGGCCTTTTACCTGCAGCAGTACAAGTTGCTGTAAACTTTTTTTATACAGGTCATACACTTCTGTGGTAAAACCTTTTTCCTCCAGCTTATTCAGCAAAGATGTATCACCAAAATCTTCCTGTATATAAATATCCTTTTCAGTATTGATGCAAAATATTTCAGGTGTGGCAAGTTGCTTCTTCTTAAAATGGTGGGAAAAATAAATGAACGACTCGTTCTCTTTTAAGTTAGCGCCATGGGTGGCTATAAAAGTTTTACCTGCCGTATGAATGCGGTAATAATGACGTTCGCTACCAGCCTGGGGCAGTTTATCAATGGCTGTAATGGCCATCTTACTGTATTGCCCGAATAATTTTTCGATTGATTCTTTCACCGTGTGCATGTATAGTTATTGGTGGTAAAAATAGTTTAAATTGAGTCAGTGCCAAAAGCTGATTTTTTTACAGCCTAAGCTGGTTTCACTACTTTTATTTTTTTTAAAAAAGAATTCCTAATTATTCAATACACTATTAAATATCAGCATATATTTATCACGAATTTTCACCTTTAAATAAAAAAATATGAAAATTATTTTCACTCCTGTTCTTTACTTTTTTTTGGTTGCTATGTTAATTTGCAGTTCAGCAGCTGCGCAAAAGAATGCGCTGTTTTATCACCCGGCTAAAAATAGATCCACCACTATGTCATTGGTATCAGGCCAGGGCAGTAATATTGATGTGGTATATCAACGCTGCAACTGGCGCATACATCCAGATTCTCCTTCAACCTCGTCTCCTGCGAAATATATACGTGGAAATATTACCACCCATTTTACAACAAAGGTTGATAATGTTAGCCAGATAACTTTCGATTTTAATAATGTACACACCATTGATTCTGTAAAATATCACGGAGCAAAATTAGCAGCAGGCAATATTTTTTGGAATACATCAAAAATAGTACAGCTTAACTTCCCTGCTGCCATTGCTTTAACCGGTACGCTTGATTCGCTCACCATCTATTACAGGGGTACGCCACCTGCTGTTAATGGAGAATCACTGGGTTATCAGAAAGGTGTTAGTTCAAACAATAACTATGTTTACACTTTATCCGAATCTTACGAAGACCGTGACTGGTGGCCTTGCAAGCATGACATGACCGACAAAATAGATTCAATGGATTTTGTAGTAAGCGTGCCAAGTGCTTTTTGGGTAGCGACGAATGGGAAGATGACAGACTCTGCTGTATCAGGATCAAACAGGATCTTTAAATTTACACATCGCTATCCGATCGCTTCTTATCTTGTTTCAATTGGTGTTGCAAAATATAACCGCTATCACCGGGGCACTGTAAACATCAGTGGTACTAATGTTCCCATTGTATATAATTTATTTCCCGGTAAAAGCAACAACACCTATAACAACATACTCGCTGCATTGGACAAATGCAAAACGGAGTTAACAACTTTTACAAGCAAGTATGGCGACTATCCTTTTAAAAATGAAAAATTTGGTTTTTATGAATTTGGCTGGGGCGGCGGAATGGAGCACCAGACTTTTGCTGCCATGGGAGGATCTGCATTAACCAGCTGGTCAACCATTGCGCATGAACTTTCGCATCAATGGTTTGGCGATAAAGTTACCTGCGCTACCTGGAGTGATCTATGGGTTAACGAAGGTTTTGCCCGTTACAATGAAATACTGGCGGCAGAGCTGATCAGTGGACTAGGCAATCCCATTACCTACCGCGGCGGCATTAAAACTACAGCCCGCTCAACTTCATCAACGCCAATTTTTATAAGCGACATCACTTCATCCAATACTATCTGGACAACCAATAATGATAATGCTATTTACGAAAGAGGTTGCATGGTTGTATCCATGTTAAGAACACTGTTGGGCGATGCTAAATTCTTCCAGGCCTGCCGTGACTATCTGAATGATCCCTTGCTTGCTTACAAAGCAGCTGCCACGCCTGATGTAGAAAGAAATTTTGAAAACCAATTTGGCATTGACATGAGTCATTTTTTCAATGCATGGATCTATGGTGCAGGCACACCATCTTATACCGTTAACTGGAGCACTACCGGTAACAATATAACAGCACAACTCTCACAAACCCGGACCGCTGGTTCTACAGTTCCTTATTTCCCAATGCCCGTAGTTTTAAAAGTTGCCAACTCCGGTAACACAACATTTACAACACTTATTATTTACGACAGGGGCGACTCTATATTTGTAGCAGGCAATGGTGCAGGAACCGCTGTGGCAGGCAATTCCGTTACGTTCCCGCTTTCATTTGCGCCAGCAATTGTTTCATTTGATCCTGACAATGTAACTATGGCAACCGGAACAACCACTAAAGTGACTTCTTTGGTACAGCCCGCAACAACAGGAACCAAAGTTTATTACACAAAAACGCAAGTTTACCCTAATCCTGCCAATAATGAAATTACAATTAGCAGGAATATGACGAATGTTAACAGCAACGTGATCATTACAGATGTGAATGGTAAAACTGTTCTTAAAAAAACAATTACATCGGTTATTGAAAAGATAAGCACTCAGCAATTGGTGAATGGCACTTATATTTTACAGGTAATTGAAGGTGGCGCAACAATTAAAAGTGAAAAAATGGTAATTGCGCATTAATAAAGATTAATTAATAAGAAAAAAGACTCCGGAAATTAACCGGAGTCTTTTCATTTTCAAAGGGATTTGTTTACCACTTAACTTCATCCAGTTCAACAACTCCATACTGGTTATCCAAATCAAATAATTTTACTTCCATCTCCATATTTTCTTTTTGAAAATTCTTAAATGTAATAACTCTTACAATCATTGGTATTTGCCAGGCATAAGAATAATTATTGTGTGCATCAACTTTTATTCTGTAACTGCCTGCTGGCGCATTTTTAACCGCATATTCACTTAAATCATAATTAACACTGTAGTTACAATTTCCTGCGAAACGGCCACCATTTGCGGTATTGGGGTTTGCATTATTACATGTTACATTCCCCGGTTCAATAAACTTTGCATTGTGGATGTAACCATAATTGCTTTGCAGGGTAATGCGTAAATCAACAGGCAATACTTTAAGCAGGTTGTGATTAATGTACGAAATATCAAATTCATTTTTGTGTAAAACAAGGATTGCATTCATTTCGGCCAGCGCATTTGTTTTTACATTAGTGCTGTTAGTTTCATCACCTGCTGTAACTATTGAATAATACATTTTAACCGCAGCTTCAAAGTTGTTATTTTGAAAATATGCCAGGGCCAGGTCCCTTTTAACCATCAAATTATTTTCATCGCCGCTTAAAATGCCTTTGTAAACAGCGATGGCTTTATCAAACAATTTCCATTTTTCATACAGGTATGCTGCCAGCTTTAATCCATTACTATTGCCCTGGCAAAGCTCAATGGCATTGTACATTAATTCCTGCGCCTTATCGCCTTTACCCTTTTCAAAAAAGAAGTTTGCCATTTCAAAATAAAAACCAATATCCATTTTGTTTTCATTTTCCAGTTGCAGGTAAGTGTCCCAAAGCTCATAGTCAGCAGCTTCTTTCATTTGCTGTACATAGTCTTCATCCGCAGCACTGCTTAATTTATATTCACTCCAAACATAGTACTGCCTTGGATATCCACGCCTTGCTTTTTTGCTTGTCATTACAATGGCGCCATTGGCACCATCGGGGCCAAACAATGCCGCAGCAGAAGGCCCCTGTAGAATAGAATAGTCCTCTATATCATCGGGATTAATATCTGATGACGATGTCATAATGGTTCCATCAAGCACATATAACGCACCGCTGCCAATTCCAAAGCCGTTTTCTCCCCTTAACCTTATGGTGGTTTCTGCACCCAATTTTGCATAAGACTGGCTCCGTACCTGGGCGCCTGCAATTTTACCAGCCAAAGCATTATTCACATTGGTTTGCCTGATTGTATTTACCTGTTCATAGGTTAAGTTCTGAACATTGGAAGCGGTGCTCCGGGCGGTACGTTTAATTCCAAAAGCGCTGGTTACAACAACTTCTTTTAGTTCAGTTCCACCTGCTGCAACATTCATCTGTACTTCAGAATTTACCGGCACAGTTTTGTTCTTATCCGCCGGCGCATTTGCTGTCACATCCATGTTTTTCTGATCAGGAACCGGCTTGTTCAAATCAATCAAAGCCTCCCCTTTACTCCACCAGCTTATACGTTTGTTATAATCTTTTACAACAGTTTCCAATGCTTCCTGTTCAGTAAATTCTTTAAGGGCTTTTATTTTATATTCAGATTTATACACGTAATTCAGTTCAGCGCATTTTGCTTCCAGTTCTTTGGGAGGTGCAATTTTATATTTGATATAATCTTCTATCCGTTCTAATACAAGGTAAGATGTTTGCGGTGTAACCACTCTTTCAGTAAGGCCAAATACGATGATATTTTGCCAATGCCAGTAATTATAGTTACCATACATTAATGAATCGTATGCTTTAAGCATCTGCATTTTTTTAAAGGTTGATTCATCGCAGTTTGCATTGGCCGGTAAAAAATAGTTTTCCGATCCGGAAGTTGAAGTGTTGTTGCCATAAAATAATTCCAGGTTATCGGCCGCATCAATGCTGCCGCTTAACAGTATGCTGCTGCCGAGTTTCATTGGAAATGTTTCATTGATGCGGATATTTGTTGCAGTGTATTTAAAGAGAAAATTTTCGGCTGTCTCAATTCTTTTTACAGCATTTTTAACCTCGGTATAATTTAAATTGATAACAGACCCGCCAGTATTGCCAATAATGTTTTTATACCCGTTGTAATTATACCTGTAGGCTGATGTAATAAAATTAACCTGCACGGCACCCAGTTTTGGTTGTGCATTGCCAATTGAATTTATACCATCAGAAAAAAGTAAAACAGCATCGGCCAGCACATTGCTGAAATCAAGTATCCCCAGTTCGGTTGCACCGGCATATTTATAAGTGAGCAGGTAATTGCGGATGGAGATAAAATTATTTATAGCCCGGTTGAATACAATGACTCCCTGCAACTGTTGATTAAAAAGAATGATGGTTGTTTTATTAATTTCATTTTCAGAAATATACCTTTCCAGGAAATCAAGTTCTTTTACTAAATTTCTTTCTTTACCCGATAAAGAAACATCCCAATAAACATTTATTGATTTTGGTTTACTTGGATAATACCTCGGCACATCGGGATAATACCTCATTATAAAATTTGTTTTGCCATTGTTTTTATTGATACAGAATTGCGGCTGGTTGGCAAACTGGCTGATAGAAAAACTGATGGGCTGGTTTAAAATAAGATCATTTTTTTGTTGCACTAATGATGCTTCATTATTATTCATATTAAATAATTGGTTTTCCAGCAGTCCTGTATTGGAATAGGGAATGGATGCCGGTTTACTTACTTTAATACTCAGGTTAAAGCTGGCAGTTGCGCTTTTAAAATTCAGGGGTAGTGTATAAGAAAGTTTTAAATTTTCCTCCACCATCATCTGGGTAATGGTGAATTTAATTTTTCGGCTGCTTTTTGCAGCAATGGGATAAATATTAATACTATAGTGATCTTGCCAGTTCATTTGCAATATAGCGGGGTCAATTCTTTTACCAACGATACTGCTGTATGCCTGCCTTGCTTTCCATCGCTCTTCAATACTTCCTTCGCGGTATTTACCATTAAGTTCGAGTTGAAAATCGGTGATAACCTGTCCACGGTTGAGCTGAAAGCTGTGCAGGCCCTCCACTTCCTGGTCTTTAGGATTATAAAATTCCATTTCAATAACCGTAGTGGCAATAAAGGGATTTGCCTCAATGGATATGTTACAGGTTTTCAATTGCACGGGCTGATCAAATAATCTTTGCTGTGCTTTGCTTTGTGTTACAAATGTGATAACCAAAAGCAGGGGTAGGAATAATTTCTGCATAAACAATTTTTTTTACATGATGCAGAAAGAAAATATTTTACATAAAAAAACTTCTGCATAATTTTAATTACACAGAAGTTTTATTTTTTTGATCACTAAAAATTTATTCGCCAACAACATCCTTCCGCTTTCTGAATTTTCGTGGATCACTTCCATCCATCTGTACAATAGCAGGATAAAATTTTCCCAACACATCTACCAATTTTGTCTGGCTTTGCATTACTTCATTAATGTCTTTGTAAGCAAAAGGCGCTTCATCTAATCCACCGCCGATCAATTTTACACCATGTTCTTTTAATTCTTTTTTCAAAGCTTCGTGTGTAATATTTGCCAGGGCTTTGGTACGGCTCATCTTTCTGCCGGCACCATGAGCCGCAGAATTTAAAGATGCTGTTTCTCCTTTACCTTTTACAATAAAGCCTGGCGCTGTCATACTACCCGGAATAATACCGAGTACATCTTTACCTGCAGGTGTTGCGCCTTTACGGTGAACGATTACTTCATTTCCCCTATACATTTCCTTCCATGCAAAGTTGTGGTGGTTCTCTACCATGGCCAATGGTTTTTCTCCAATGGCTTTTGCAATTTTTGCGTGAATGGTATGGTGACAGGCGCTTGCATAATCACCGGCAAGATTCATAGCCAGCCAATATTCCATACCTTCTTCGGTATCTAAACCTAGCCAGGCCAAATGCTTTGCTTCTTTTGGCAGCACCGTTTTTTGCATGGCGATCTGTGTATAGTGATTTGCGATGTTTGCACCAAGCCCGCGGCTGCCGCTATGGCTTAACAAACCAACATAATTGCCAACGGGCAAATTCATTGGGTTTGTTGCATCAGTAATTTCTACTTTACCAAACTCCACAAAATGGTTACCACTGCCGGAAGAACCTAATTGCTTTAATGCTTTGTGCTGCAAACTGTTTAAGAAACTAATATCAGTGAATTCCTTTCTGTCAAGCACTTCATGTTCTGTTCTTTCAGCAAATTCCCTTCCTGCACCAAACAAAGTATTGGCCACTAACTCTCTTTGAAAATTGGCCTCTCTTTTTTTCAACTCATCCGGGTCAATGGCGAAAATGCTTAAACACATTCTGCAACCGATATCCACGCCCACTGCATAAGGGATGACAGCGTTGTTGGTTGCCAGCACACCACCAATTGGCAAACCATAACCCTGGTGTGCATCGGGCATTAAAGCGCCCGCAACCGCCACGGGCAATTTAGCAGCTATTTGCATTTGCAACAAAGCCCCTTCTTCAATATGTTTTGCGCCAAAGATGTTGTACTCCACGCCTTTTTCATTAAGCGGAATTTCTGTTGACTCTTCTATTACAGGAATAATTAATTTTTCGGCAATTTTTGAAAGCACTTCATCAGCCAAATAATTTTTCGGCGTTGCCAATACATCTTTTAATATTTGCAATGCTTCTTCTTCTGTATGATGTTTAAAGTGTGTACACATGGTATGCATGGCCACACTTAC
>JANNYY010000171.1:0-7796 GCA_031410355.1 Chitinophagaceae bacterium
GTTATCAGCATCAGCATACTGCACTCGTAACAAAACTTGAGGCCATCCTGAAGACTAAATGGATAAAGCCAGACCTTATACCTTTTTTACCTGCTGATCATGATACGATCATTGAAAAGGTACAAAAATCAATTAAAGACAGTGACCTGTTGATCATCCTTCCCGGCTTAGAAAAATCATTTGTAGATGCGGAGATCATGTTGGCTTCATCTCTTAAGAAACCAATCATTTTTTTTAAAATTACTGATGATCAAAGAATACCTGATACCAGTTATAAAGGTTACCCTGTCTTTGATCTGCAAAAATTGGAAGAATACCGGTTCAGGCCACTGCATCGTTTTATTTTGTATGTTACCAAATCTTCCAAAGACGTGTTACAGAATTTCCCCCGCACGCTGGTAGCCTTTTACAATCAATCCGACAGTATGACTGTGGTTTTAGGGGTTATCTTTTTTCTTTACTTAATAAGCGGCCCCTTTATAATAATATTTGCCAATCTTGAATGGCAGTTCAGCCTTGGCAGGATCTTTTTTTGGCTCTTTACCACCGTTTCCATTGGTTATTTTTTATTTAAGTATTTAAAAGTTTTTACTGAAAGGCTGCGGGTTATCAGCATTACCCGCCAAACTATCCTAACGGGCAATATGACCTACGATTTATTATCCGGTTGTTTTACCGAGTTAGAGGCAGATAAAGAAATTCTGCATTGTATTAATGACCAGCCTTTATTTACAAAGCATTAAGCCTTTGCGGCATGGTACACCTGTGGAGGTAAAGATTATTTTTATTAACGTTGCAATTTGATTGAAAAGCCGGCAGAAATATAAATAATTTCCCGTTTCTGTAAATTGTTTTCCTTATTCAGCAGGCTGTGTTTTTTTCTTTTCTTTGTAAAAAATTTAAAGCTATGAGCACTAAAGCAACTGTACATAACAGCATGCGTATTTATCACCGGTACCTCGGTTTTTTTTTAGCAGGTATAATGGCCATGTATGCCATCAGCGGTATCATCATGATCTTCAGGGACACTGATTTTTTGAAGCAGGAAAAGCAAGTAAGCAATCAATTAAAACCCGGGCTGGCTACCGCAGAACTGGGCAAGGCCATTCGCAACCGCGATGTTAAGATAGATTCTGTTAGCGGAGATGTGCTGTTGTTTAAAGGAGGCAGTTATAATACCAAAACAGGTGCGGTAAGCTATACCACTAAAACATTGCCGGTAATTGTTGAAAAACTCACGCATTTACATAAAGCCAGCACTAAGGAGCCCCTCTATTACCTGAATATTTTTTTTGGTGCATCGCTGCTGTTCTTTGTTATATCATCTTTTTGGATGTTTATGCCTAAAACAACGATTTTTAAAAAGGGGCTTTATTTTACACTGGCGGGTATTATACTTACGGTAGTGCTATTGTTTTTTTAATGATGGTAAAAACGCCCCGTAAAGCTGTAATCATCTTAATCTGGCTCAGTTATTAAAAAGTAAAATACAGATACGCCAGTGATTAAAATTTACATCGGCAAAAAAGTTTTTACTTTTTACATTGCTTATATTTTGCGGCGATGCTGACTTTGCGTAAACATCAGCATTGTTGCTGGTTTGTTAATGTTAAACTTAAAACAGCTTTATGTCTTTGCCCCGACATATTAAGCCTCCCTCTCCAGGTTATATTTGCCATAGGTTCTAAAACTACTTCAAACATTGTTACGTTAATCTATAAAACAAAAACAAATTTTTATGCAAAGATTATATCCCTTTACAATGCTTATTTTATTGTTGTTTACCGCCAGTTGCGGTATGGCACAAAAAAGCAAATATCCAAACCCGGCAGAAGCAACTGCAAAAACGGTATATCCCATAACACTAAGCCAGGCAGCGGGGAAGGCCAGGCTTACAAGCCAGCAATATAATATTTTGCGGGAGGAAGGAACAGAAAGATCTTTTAGCGGTAAGTATGATCATTTTTATGAAAAAGGTACTTACTATTCTGCGGCAACTTTGCAACCGTTATTTAGTTCAGAAACAAAATTTAATTCAGGAACGGGCTGGCCAAGTTTTTATGCACCCATTGATCCCGAAGCTGTAAAGTTGGTTCGTGATGCAAGTGATGGCGATGTGCGGTGGGCAGTTGTGGACAGTAAAAGCGGATCTCACCTGGGCCATGTGTTTGATGATGGGCCCAAACCAACGGGCAAGCGGTATTGCATGAATTCGGCAGCACTGATATTTGTACCCGAGGGCGGCAAGCCTCCGGTAAGTTCAAAACAACAATAATCATTTTTTATAAAATTGTGTAACATGAAATTTTTTATTTCCCTTTTTATTACCGCTATCACCTTTACTTCCTGCGCCCAAACGCAGGGCACAAAGGCCAACATAAAATTGCCTGTAAAAGAAAAGCCGGCTGCCAATGAAGCTGTTGCTACTTTTGCCGAAGGTTGTTTTTGGCATGCCGAAATTGTTTTTCAGAGTTTAGTGGGTGTACGGGATGCGGTATCGGGTTATGCCGGCGGTACAGATACACATCCTGTTTACGAAAAAGTAAGTACAGGACGCACAGGCCATGCAGAAACAGTGCAGGTATATTATGATCCGTCTAAAATATCTTACGAAACTTTGGTAAAAGCATTTTTTGCCAGTATGAACCCTACTGAACTTAACCGCCAGGGAAATGATGCAGGCACAGAGTACCGCTCTATTGCATTTTACCGAAATGAAAAAGAGAAGCAGGTTATTGATGCAGAAATAAAAAGGATAACAGATGCCAAGATATATAAGGGCAGGATTGTTACCCAGGTGGTTCCTTTCACTAAATTTTATGAAGCAGAAGCATATCACCAGGAGTATATCTATAACAACCCGGGCAGTGGGTATGTTCAAAATGTTTCTATCCCCGATTTTTTGGAATTTAAAACAAAATTTAAAGGAAATTTTAAATAATGGTTCATTTAGCGGTCATCGTTTTAATTGAAAGGGCTTATCACAAACTGCGATAAGCCTTTTTTTTTACATAAAACATTTGTTTATGCGGGTATACATTATTTAAAAACGTGTATATGAAAATTTTGGGCAAAAAAAAGGACTAACCGTTTTGCCATAAACCGCAATGCTTATACATATATTATAGAAGCCCGGTTAAAACGGTTGGCCACAAGAAAGTATCAGGTAGTAAGCGTTTGTTGAACTTTTACAACAGTGCTGTAGCTGATATTACCATAAATATCCCATTGCTTTAAACGGTAGTAAGCAACCTGGCTGTTATTAATCACAGCAACATCTTCTTTAAAAGCATATCTTTTGCCGGTACCTTCTAAAATAAAACCATCTAAAACCAGGCCCACGGTTTTAAATTCATTCATATCAAACGACCTTTCTACCTCAAAATGGCTGTTGTTGAGTTCAGATACAGTATTCCAGTCAAGCAAAACCGACTTCTCAGTTACTCTTGCAGTTATGGTTTGATATACTATACTTTTTACAGGCCCAGTTGCGTGGTTTTTAACAGTAACAGGTGTAAAAGCCGATACTGAAATAACAGTAAAAATGGTTACAATAAACGATAAGGCCGATTTTTGAGCTACTGATGAAGTAAATTTCGTTTTCATTTGGGGTAATTATTTTAAGGTGGTTAAGTTTTTTTGTGGCGAAAACCGCAGTATTAGTTGACAGTAATTTTACGGCATTTCGGGGTAAAAACGCATAAGGGGAAATTTTTATTGTATGCATGGGTAGTTTTTTTTCTATGACTATAATGATTTGTTCTAAAAACAGGCATAGCATTATACAAGATGGAAAATATCAGGCGATTAACGAATATGATGTACCTGCACCGGGCAAAAAATTAAGAGGAGGGTTTTAAAGCAAAAAATTCTTCTTTATGAAGCATGTTGTAAAAGCTTGCCTCAACTAAACTTCATGGCATGATAATAGCTCCCGTTTATTTTATGCGCATTTACCAACTTATCATTACAACCTGCTTGCTTTTTTTATTAGCAGGATGTGCCAGTATGAAGCCTGCCGCTTTTGAAAATGGCGAACCCAAACTTGACCCGGTAAAGTTTTTTGGTGGCCACACCCGTTCGGCTGGTGTAATAGAAACGCCGGGCGGCAAACCCAGCCGCCGCATTACTACAGAAACAGCAGGTAAACTGAAAGATGGTGTATTATCTATTGAGCAAAACCTGTATCCTGAAGGCGGAAAGAAAAATCACCGTGTGTTTATATTGCACCAGGTTGATGAGCATCATGTGGATGCTACTGCCGATGATATGGTGGGCACTGCACATGGCTTGTTATACGGCAACGAATTTAGCTGGACTTTCAGGCATACACTTATCAACAGGACATTTCTCAGGCACGTACGCATGTCGCAGTACATGTACCTGATGCCCGATGGACAGACATTGATCATCCGCAGCATCATCCGTAAATTTGGTTTTAAGCTTGCGCAGATTACGGAGCAGTTTCAGAAGTATTAATTATGCTTTTACTTACTACTTTAAATAACATGGCGAAATTTACTATCGCCAACAAGATCATAGGAATTCTTCTATAAAGCATATCAGTGTATATAAGCCGGTCAATTAATTCCATCGAAAATTTTTTATCAAGCTGAACCTGTATGGGAATCTGGATGGTAATTGTTGACACTAAAACTACCAGGTTTAAAGAAAGCGCCAGCAAAACTAAACTCCGGGGTATCACTACCGGCCTAAACCAAAATAATAAGATCTGTGGTACAAAAGAAAGAAAAAAGAAAATAACAAATAGCGGAATAATGAACTTACTGTCAACCTGGTGAAATGCAGGAAATTCATTTGGGCCAACCTGTCGCCATGTTCTGTAAGACACTAAGGCGTTTACTATGCCGCCGCCAAAAACATAAAAAGCAAGCAGTATATAAAGGGAAAAAATGATCGTGGATATTTTGCTTTTACCAGTCATAGGTAATTTTATTTATAGTTTTAACACAGCAAATTTTTTGTTCAGGTTTATATTTATTTAGCCGCTGGCAGGTTCTCTATTTTGGATAATGCATCAGCAATAATTTCCATTAGCCTTTCATCACCATAATAGCCCAAAGTGGTATCGCGGTCTCTTTGCACCGGTTCGTAAAAATTAAGATCTCCTGTAAGGTCCTGTAAAAAATAAAGTTCTTCAGTTTGAAGTTCAGGGGCATCCCATATTATATTCTGCAATTCACCAATGGTTTTCAAACGTTCTGAGGCGTAAGTTCGCTTTATTTTATTCAGCAGGGCTACCATTTCTTTTAATTGCAGCATTAAAGGGGATTGGTTATCATTCATGTAATTGTATTTTTTTTAAATTCACCTTCAATGTAGTTGCACAAGTTGGCTTGCATGTGCATAAATATCAACGTGGGAGAAAGTGTTATTAAATTTCACTGTTTTGAAAAACTTAAAAAATTACATATCCGCAATTTCTGGCTCCACTAATTTAGCCAGTTTTTCCAGTGATTCCTGCCAGCCTAAATAACACATTTCAACCGGTATCACAACAGGAATACCTTCCTGCAATATTTTTATTTCTGTGCCAACCGAAACCTTTTGCAGCCAAACCGAAGTGATCATTTCACCCGGCAGGTTGGGATCATCAAACTTATCGGTGTACTTTAAAAATTCATTGGGTTTAATCTCTAAATATTCACCGCCGAATGAGTGACTGTTGCCGGTAGAAAAATTATGAAAGGACATTTTGTATGTTCCACCGGCCTTTACATTCATTTCATGCACGGTACAAAGGAAGCCATAAGGAGGTATCCAGGAGGCAAGTGCGCTGGATTCAGTAAACGCACGAAAAACTTTTTCCGGGGTGGTTTTAAGAACTCTGTGCAATGAAACACTATTGTTACTCATAAAATTTATTTAGATAATTACTGCTCACCTGGCTTTTTGATTCCGCCCGTTTTTTTTAGTGGTTGCTGCTCCACTGTTTTAATTTAATGCAACTTATACCGATTTGATTTTATAGTTATTCCAACCGGTATTTACCAAAGCCAACCGCACAAAGGCTTTACTTGAATTTCAGCCCCCGCACTTTGGCCTAAAATGAAATTCAGTTTAGTATTACTTTGTTTTATCTTACCAGCTTTTCAATAATAGTCCTGTTAAATTTTTCTGGTTCTTCTTCCAATGGCCCATGCCCCGAATTTTCAAACCAAATGATTTCTTTATGAGGGGCTGCTAAGTTATTTACAAATTTTTCAACTAAAACTGCCGGCACATTCCAGTCATGCCTGCCGGCAATAAAATATACGGGGATATCTATTTGCTTTACTGTTGAAAAATCAGTTGAAAATAGGTCTTTTTCAAGAAGGCGGGCTGAATACAAAAACCCTTTATTCCAGTCATAGTTTTTGTAATCATCATACCTGATCATTGCTTTTTCCACTTCCGGGTTACTCTTAGGATTAAAAACCGCCCCGTTATATTTTGCAAGTAATTCATATTGCTTCATAAAACAGTCAAGGGGGTTGTTACATAAAGTACTGTCCCTTTGATTAAGCCGTTTCAAAATTTTTAAAGTTGCAGTATCATTTTTTTCTTTGGCTCTTTCAGCAAGCCATTCCTGCGTCACTTCCATTCCCTGTTTCATATTAATTACCTGCGAAATGCCTGTATATGCCAAATAATCTTCAGGGTATTTTTGAGCAAGCGTTAAGCCCACAGCACTACCCCAGGAAAAACCCACCAGGAATATTTTTTGCTGATTAAATTTTTCTTTTAAAAATTGAGTAAGTTCATGAGCATCGGCAACAATTTGATCTAATGTTAAATTTGAGGCTGTGGAATCATGTAAATAAGATTTGCCGCAACCCCGCTGATCCCATGTTACAAGAATAAAGGATTTGGTTAAACCGGAATTAAAATAGCGGAGTTGCGGGGTTTGTGGCCAGCCAGGGCCGCCATGTATAAACAGCAACACCGGGTTTTTATCTGATACACCCGTTATTTCAACATACTGCTTTTCACCACCAAGATTTAATAAAGATTTTTCTTCAACCTTTTTAGGCGGTTGCCGGTTGGTGCAGGCAAAAAGAAGGGACAATGAAATTAAAAAAATAACAGTTTTTTTCATGTCTAGTATTGAGCTGTTCGTTTTAATTGCCTGCAACGCAGTTTGTGAAATAAGCCCATCGCCCTGTAAATATGTCCTTACAACTAAGCAGTGAGCCAGAGTCCAAACAGGATAATGAAAGTTATTAAAAAGATGCCATACACCTGTGCAGACTTCTTCCTGGTTCGTTCTCCTTTATACCAAAATAAACTTGCTTTTGGCGAAATGAAACCGATAATCATTAATAACAAACAGGCTAAAATTATAAGAAATAATATATTTTCAAATTGCACAAATAGTCGTTTTGCAGATAATTGTAAAAATTTAAAATTGCTCATTTCAAAATTAAGGAAGAACAGTGAACTATAAAAAGGATATTGTCTGAATTGGAGCGTAGCTAAAAATCACCGATAACAGGCACTGCCAAATAAATGTGCCAGATGGGGATAAGGATGAAAAACTGCTATTACAATAATTTTTTTCTTTCCAGCATTTCCCTGGCCTCTGTTAATGCTTTGTGCAGGCGCTTTTCTAATTCTTTTTTAGGCGGAAGTTCTGTCCAGTATTCGGCTACCATAATACTATCTTTACCCCTCTGGCGCAAGTGTTCCCGTAGATAATTTATATTGTTTACCGAAATGATGATGGGATCACTTGTGCCTCTCAATTCCGCCGGATTGCATCCGGATTCAGGATTGTAGATGCTCAATTTTTAACA
>JANNYY010000172.1:0-31554 GCA_031410355.1 Chitinophagaceae bacterium
GAAAAGAAAATTAATTATGAATACACCAAATGATATAAAACTTACACAGTTTTCCCGGGGTGCAGGCTGTGGTTGTAAGATAGCTCCAAAAGTGCTGGATGAAATTTTAAAAACAAATATTTCTGTTCCGGCTGATATTAAATTATTAGTAGGTAACAGTAGTAGGGATGATGCTGCGGTTTACGACCTGGGAAATGGCATGGCAATAATTTCTACCACCGATTTTTTTATGCCCATTGTAGATGATGCATTTGATTTTGGCCGCATAGCAAGTGCCAATGCCATCAGCGATGTGTATGCCATGGGCGGTAAACCTATTTTGGCTATTGCCATACTTGGCTGGCCGGTTGATAAACTACCTGCAGAGTTGGCACAAAAAGTTTTGGATGGCAGCCGTAAAATCTGCGAAGAAGCAGGTATCCCTTTGGCAGGCGGGCACAGTATTGATAGCGCCGAACCCATTTTTGGCCTGGCAGTAAGCGGGCTGGTTGATATAAAAAACCTTAAAAAAAATAATACAGCTAAACCCGGCGATTTAATTTTTATAACCAAACCGCTGGGTGTGGGTGTTTTATCTACTGCACAAAAAAGAGGAGTTATAAAAGAAGAACATGTAACAGTAATGATAAAACAAATGGCGCAACTGAATAAAATTGGCGAAGCGTTGGGGAAGATTGAAGGCGTTACTGCTATGACCGATGTTACAGGCTTTGGTTTGCTCGGCCATTTAATAGAAATGGCAGAAGGCAGCAATTGCTTTGCAGAAATAAATTATGCAGCGTTGCCTGTTGCTGAGGGAGTGAGAGAATATTTGGCTCAGCGCATTGTACCCGATGCCACTTACCGCAACTGGAACAGCTATAGCACTAAAACCGCTTTTGAAAAAGGGGTGAATGTAATGGAGGCTTTTAATTTACTGCCCGACCCGCAAACCAATGGAGGATTATTAATTGCGGTTGATGCGAATGCTTCAGAGGAAGTAAAAAATTTATTAAAAGAAAACGGGCTGGAAAAATTTGCAGAGCCCATTGGTAAAATGAAAGAGTTTTCTGAGAAAACCGTTTTTGTTAAACTATAAAAGCAACATCGGGAATTAAGTTAAAAACTAATCGTAAACTTGTATTAAATATTTTTTATGAAAAAGACAACCTTCCTTTTTTGCTTTTTAAGTTTATCAATCTTGTCTTTTGCGCAGGTTAATCTGCAGAGCGTTGTAAAACCCGGCACCAAACTTATTTATGCTGTTGAAGCCGGTGAACAGAAATATGATTTTATAGTTACCGTTAAAGCGCTTGTACCAGCCCTGGTATTTGATTGGGAGATGACAAACGATAACAAAAGCAGTGGTACCATAACGCATACCGCTGCAGCGATGATTGCCGGCAACACCTTGTACAACTTTTTTTCGCCAGGCGCAAAAACTTTAGATGATAATACGCTAAGCGTATGGATAAGTAAGAATACATTTACCGGCCTTACCAAAGGAACTAAGAGCGTAATGCTGAAAATGAATACTAATGAACAGCCTAAAAAAATGGGCGTTACAAAGGAAGACCCTGCTGAAATGAAAATAATTGTAAATGGAGAAAAAGAAACGGTGGAAGAGTTTACGGCTAATGATGTGAATGCTGCTAATGCTCCGGCAGAGGACCAGGTATATTTTACTTTCGCTAACTCTCCTAAAATGCCCATTATCCTGCGGATGAAAAATGGTTTTTATATTGTGTTAAAAGAAATAAAAACAAAATAGTTGTGTATTGCAGCATGATTTTGAACTTTAGCGACTGGACTGGGTTTACCGGCGTTGCTATTTTGTTGCTTGCATTTTTATTGAACCTGCTTAAAAAAATATCTTCCAACAGCCTGCCTTATATTTTAATGAATATCATTGGTGCTGGGTTGGCCTGCCTGGCTTCCTGGATGATCAATTATGTTCCCTTTGTAATTTTAGAAGCCACCTGGACATTGGTTTCTGTGTTTGCGTTGATTGGTTATTTGAGGAAAAATGTGTAATAACAAAATGAAAACAATACTTCAACTTTTATTATTTCTTTTCTTATTTAAAGGAACGAATGCCCAGATAGAATTAATTAAGAATAACAAAGTATTTAAGTGCACAGTTTACAGGGAAAGATTTTATCCTGATACAATTAAAAAGGAACTATATGAATATGTTGTTTTCAATAAAGCAGGAAATATTATTGAACAATATAAACCATACAATAATTTCCAGACTCCGATAGAAAAATATTTTTATGACAGCCTGGAAAGGCTCATAAAATATACAGGCTTTAATAAAAAAGGGGATGTTTACGAATCTTGGGAATGGAAAACTTTAGCAGATTCCACTGACAGGAAAAAATTTACGCTTGGACCCTGGTCTCCAAATGAATATAGTTGGGTAGAATCTTTTAATTCCTGGATATGGCTTGGAAATGAAAAGAGGGCGAAAACAAAAATAAAAATAGATACTATACCATTTTCAAAGAAAGGAATAAATAAATTGATAAGAATTGTTGCTTTAAGAGATATTGGAGTAGATACTGTTAATTTTTATTTTGGGAAGAACATTAGAATGCAGGAACAAATAAGGCATTTCAACAACGCAAAGATAAATATCTATACGATCAAATTTGATTCTGAAGGGAGAATGACAGAACGATACCCGGTAAATCTTCTAGATGGACAACCGTCTCGTCATTTTATTTATAAGTACAATAAAAATGGACTTATAAAAGAAGTCATTTCAAAGTATGGCGACAATAAAATCTCTGAACGGGAAGATTATATGTATGAATATTATAAAGATTAAGAAAATCAGCTAGTCATTTTATCAATAATAGCTGCCAGTTTACGGTCCTTCTCAGTTACAACATCTCCTGCATCATGCGTGTTTAACCAAATCTCTACTTTATTATAAGTGTTTTTCCAGGTGGGATGATGATTCATTTTTTCTGCTGCCAAAGAAACCCTTGTCATAAATGCAATGGCTTCTGAAAAATCTTTGAATTCGAATTTTTTGTAAAGCTTATTTTTTACTTCTTTCCACATAATGATTAATTGATAATTGGTTAATTAATAGTTGATAATTTGTTACAGGCAGCAGTAATGAATTCTTCAATAATCTTATAATTAATAACCGGGGGAACATTATCAATTATCCACTATTCAATTATCCATTCATTAAAAAATAAGATGCTGCTTGTGTTTTATTTTCTCATTCGTCATTTCGGTAACTAATTGCACACCTGGTAATGTTTTAATTGATTGTATTAATATTTTCAGATCTTCTGCTGCAATCGGGTCTCCTTTTATCAGCCACAAAAAATCAAGATGTTTAAACTCAGGTAATAAATATTCGCCATCGTGTTCGTTATTGTATAAATAGTGGGTGAGGCTTACAGAAGGTATAGCGTATTCATAAATGCTGAAAAAGTATTTACGCTGCTTTTTTGAAAGTTGTATCTCAATATCGTTATTAACCCTGAAACTGAGGCCCAGCAACTGGTTTAACTGCCAGCTAAACTGGTAATCTTTAATGGGCGCAACAATACCCAGTAACAAAGAGTCTTCAAAAAACTCTTCAGCAATAGCTTCGTTGTCAATTTTTAATTTCATGCCCCTATCCCCTGGAGGTGTATTTAATGTATGATAAAATTTAAGTCCATAACCGGTTTCTTATTTTTATGAGGCGTATCAACATATCACTGTCTTCTTTATATTGCAACTCACTTAACGCATTAATTATAAGATCATTTTTCCGGCGTTTTTTCCACCATCTGTATAAGAACTTTAATTCCTCTTTTTCTTTTAGAACTTTTTTTGAATGTTTCCAATCAAACATTTTATTTGAGACTAAGTTTTCGTTTTCTATACAATCAACCAATAATTGAAAGCAGGCATGTAATATTATTTCATCGTTATCGCACCAACCTTTAGGTAAGCTTTTAATTTTTAATTTATTGCCAGGCTTCATATCTTAATTAGTTTTTGATAAACAATAAGATCACACTGTGAAAATAAATTACAAGCCCCGCAAGTAACGGCCCTGGTTCCCCCTTGAGGGGGTTAGGGGGCAAACACTATATCAAACACCAAATCCTTACCCCCTCTCTTCACCGTAACTTTTGTTGCATCTCCCTTTTTAAATTTACCCAATACCTGCATATAACCCTGCACATCCGGTATCTTATAATCACCTATCTGTACAATCACATCTCCTGTTCTCATGCCAACTTTTTCCGCTACTTTTCCTTCGCTTATACCATCTGCCCTTACACCTGTACCATTGAATGTGTAATCGGGCATAATGCCCAGGCTCACACTAAAACTCCTTCTCCCGGTTGCCTGGGTTTCCCGTGTTTTGGTAAAAGCCAGTTTTCCGTTATCGTTTGTTTTTTCAATAACACCATAAATATATTTTAGCAGCAACAGCTCGCCATTGTAATTTATTTTATTGGCATCGTCAGTGGGTTTATGATAATCGCTGTGGGCTCCGGTAAAGAAAAATAAAACTGGTATATCTTTCCTGTAAAATGAAGTATGGTCGCTGGGGCCGCTCCCACTACTATCGAAATTTATTTTCAGGTATTTATCAGTGGACGAAATTTCCTGTCCCCAAACAGGCGATGTACCATAGCCGCCAATGGTTAACCCATGCGTACTGTCGTTGAGCCTGCCAACCATGTCCATATTGATCATGTAGTTTACTTTGGCAATATCAATTGTTGCATGTTCGGTAAAATATTTACTGCCAAATAAACCAAGCTCCTCGCCTGAGAAAGCAATAAAGAGATAATTATTGTTTTTCAGGTTCGAATTTTTTATCTGCCTGCCAAGCTCAATCAATGCTGCTGTGCCGCTTGCATTATCATCTGCACCATTGTGTATTTGCGCAACAGTGCCTGTATATAAAGAGTTATGATCTTCTCCATAACCCAAATGATCGTAATGTGCACCCAGGATAACGGTATTGGCAGCGCCATTGTCTATATAACCAATTACATTGTGGCCAATTCTTTTCTTTTGACCAATAGCAACTTCTATTTTAAAATCTGCAAAACTCAAATCATCATTTAAAAACTTCGACTTGATGTCTTTAGTGATATAAAGTACCGGGATCTTTGTTGTTTCGGTTTTGGATGTTGGATCAAATTTTAATTCATCCTTAATGTTTGAACTGTTATGTATGATAAGCGCAGCCGCACCTTTGCCGGCCACTGTATTCACTTTTTTTACAATAGCATCTTCCAGGTCAAAATGCGGGTTGTTTTTATTTTCTTCAAGGGTTTCCTTCAGGTCCCAAAACCAAACAGATTCAGTTTCTGGCAGTGCCATAGCTGCTGATTTTTCAACTTTTGCATTGGCACTAAAAGAAAAAGGAAAATAATCCCTGGCTAATTTAAGATTAAAACCATCAATGGTAAGATGCGTTGCCGGTTTAACCTCTTTGCCTTCCAGTACTTCAAATGGCTGAATAAATGTTCCGTTTTCGCCTTTGGCAATTAACCCTGCCGCTTCAAAATTTTTATTGATATATTCATACGCCAATTTTTCACCCGCAGTCCCTGTTCTTCTTCCTTCCAGTTTATCATCAGCCAAAAAACCAATATGGGTTTGCAGGGCGGTTAAAATAAGGTTGTCTGCTTTTATTTGATCTTTCTTGTTTTTTTGTGCCGATGCAACGGTTGAGAAAAGAACCAGCAAGCAAAGAATGCGTTTCATGTAGATGTGTTTGTTGAAGAAACTCAAAGATAACATAGCGAAATGCTAAATAAGTAAATAGAATGCAAAATTTATTGCACATATAAGATAATTAAGATTTCCGCATTCCTGCTTCATCTTTCTTAATTCGTAACCGGGTAAAAAGGTTTACGGTTAATTTTGTATTCAAATTAAGTTTGGCAAAACAAATAAACATAGCATTAGTAGGCAATCCCAACAGCGGCAAAAGCTCCCTGTTTAATTATTTAACCGGCTTAAACCAGCAGGTTGGTAATTTTCCGGGTGTAACTGTTGATAAAAAAATGGGGTACAGCAAAATCACTGCCGGCCTTTCTGCAACCATCATTGATTTGCCAGGCAGCTACAGTTTATATCCAAAACGAAGTGATGAATGGGTAGCTTACAAGGTTTTATTAAACCAGGACAAAGCCATTAAACCTGATATGGTTTTATTGGTTGCCGATGCCAGTAATTTAAAACGTAATCTTTTATTCTGCTCGCAAATCATAGACCTGAATATACCGGTAGTGGTAGCGCTTACCATGATGGACCTTGCCAAACGCAAAGGCACCCAGATTGATATACCGGGACTGGAAAGAGAACTGGGTGTACCCATCGTGCCCATTAATCCCAGAAAAAATAAAGGACTGGAGCAACTGAAGAAAGTAATTGAACAATCGGCCGAAAATTTATACCAGCCACCTGCACGGGATTTTATAGATAATAAAGCACTGGCAGAAAATGCTATTGAACAGGTAAAAGCTCATTATAATCACATCAGTAATTACACCGCCATACATTACCTGATAAACCACGAACATTTTTTGCTGAAAGAAGGTATGCAGGACAGGATTGAGCAAATTGAGATTGACAATAAATTTAATCCTACCAAAACGCAGGCCGAAGAAATAGTGCAGCGCTATGGACGCATTAAGCATATCATGCAGCAAACAGTTGTAGAGGCCGACCCTTTGCAAAAAGCCATGTTTAACGAAAGGCTTGATGGTATTTTGCTGCACAGGCGCTGGGGCTATATTATTTTAATAGTGGTATTGTTCCTGCTTTTTCAAAGTATCTTTTGGGTAGCCAAATACCCCATGGATGGCATTGAATGGACCTTTGGCCAGTTAGGAGGTTTGTTGAGCAGTGCGCTGCCGGTTACCTGGTGGAGCGATCTGCTGATAAATGGCGTGGTAGCCGGGCTTAGCGGTATCGTTATTTTTATTCCGCAAATAATGATATTGTTTGGATTGATAACCCTGCTGGAAGATACCGGTTATATGGCCCGCATTAGTTTTCTTACTGATAAACTGATGCGTAAGGTGGGCCTTAACGGAAAAAGTGTAATGCCCATGATAAGCGGCTTTGCCTGTGCGGTACCGGCCATTATGAGCGCCCGCAATATTGAAAACAAAAAAGAACGTTTGCTTACTATTATGATAACACCGCTGATGAGCTGTAGTGCCAGGTTGCCGGTGTACACCATTTTAATTGCATTGGTAATTCCCTCTAAATTATATTTGGGATTTTTAAGTTTACAGGGTTTGGTGATGATGGGTTTATATTTATTGGGTACTGTAATGGCATTAGTTGTTGCCTGGGTAATGAAATGGTTTATTAAGAGTACCGAACGAAGTTTTTTTATTTTGGAATTACCAACTTACCGGGCACCCAGGTGGAAGAATGCATTAACCACCATGATTGAAAAGGCAAAGATATTTGTGTTTGATGCCGGTAAAGTAATTATGATGATAAGCCTGTTGTTGTGGGCGTTGAGCACTTACGGGCCAAAAGAAAAAATGGCCGGCGTAACAGCTAAATACGAACAGTTGATAAAAGATGATCCGCAACAGGCCGGTGAATTAAACAAGCAACGCAAAACAGCATTATTGCAAAGCTCTTTTGCGGGTACATTGGGTAAAGCAATTGAGCCTGCCATACGCCCGCTGGGTTACGATTGGAAAATTGGCATTGCATTGATAACTTCTTTTGCAGCCAGGGAAGTCTTTGTTGGCACGATGGCAACATTATATAGTGTTGGTGAAGATGCCAGTACAAACAACAGCACGCTGCGTGAAAAAATGGCTGCGGCTGTAAGGCCCGATGGAAGTAAAGTGTATAACCTGGCTACCGGTTTATCTTTATTAATATTTTATGTACTGGCCATGCAGTGCATGAGTACACTGGCTGTTGTAAAAAGAGAAACCCGTAGCTGGAAATGGCCGATGATACAGTTGGTATATATGACCGGGCTGGCGTATTTGATGAGCTGGGTGATATATAGAATTTTTATTTAAGTGAATATTTGCCTAAGAGCTGTACTTCGACAAGCTCAGTAGAGAAAAGGAGGAAAAGAGATGAGAAAATGTATTTCTCCTTCATCTCTTTTCCCCCTTTGTCCTCTTAGCCAAAAAATTTTTTTCTCTTAGCCTAAAACTTCACATACTTCTCAATTAATTTTTTATCAATTCCTTTTTGCCTTGCTTTTTTAGCCTGCCTGCGTAAAATAAATTCAAACATACTCATCCAGCCAGGGAGGTTGCTTTCGCTGATATCAAATAACCAGGCAAGCGCCAGTTTATCTTTTGGGAAACCGTTTGGTTTACAAAGGCCATCATTTGCTAAACCATAGCCAATTTGTAACGACTGTTCAAACCCACGACTGGCGGGCCTTAACTCTACCAAAAATTTACCAGGCTTGCCGCTCCTGTTTCTGAACAAATGCTTAATATTAGTTTCGGCTGTTGCAGATTCACCTGGTTTAAGTGTAAGCAATGTTTTATCAAGTTGCACCTGCACCTCACCTTCCAGGCAATCAAATTTTTCGCTGTAGGTTTTGTGGTAGTGCAGTCCAACACCACCACCATTGGCCAGTTCTACCTCTACCAATGTACATTCTCCATTGGTATCAGCATGTGTTTTTAAAAAAATTACCTGGTCTTTTTGTATGGGGTTATATATTTTTCTTTCCATGATTGGGGCATTTACGTAAAATTAATAATTCCGGGATTTTTAACAAAGCGAATATTTGGCTAAGGGCTGAAAGAGAAAAGGGGAAAAAGGGGGGATGGGGATTTGATGATATCTATTTAAGCGAATATTTAGCTAAGAGCTGAAAGAGAAAAAGAGGACGGGAAAGTGATGATATTTATTTAAGTGAATATTTAGCTAAAGGCTGAAAGAGAAAAAGAGGAAATGAGATGAGAAAATATTATTTCTCCTTCATCTCTTTTCCTCCTTTGTTCTCTTACCCCAATCCTTTCTCCATCAACTCCTTTCCACAGCTACCAGTCAACCGCATAACTTATTTTGTTTTTTACCTGCGGATATAATTTGCGGTATAATTCATTCAATACATCTTCTTTACGCGGCTCGTTATAATAACTGTTGTTAATTATGGCCCAGTCGTTAGAGCTTAAGGCCCGGCTGTCGCCTGTGTAAGTTGCATGTTCTTCCTCCCACCGGTAATCTTCACTAAAAGTATTATAAACAATATTTTTATGGGTGGCAATATCACTGATATTTATTTCCATATCGGCACGTGCAGTAAAAGATTGCTTTGAAATATTTATAGTAGCATATACAGTTCTGTAAATAGTTTTGCCACTGGTATCCCGGCCTGTTTCCACTTGCTGGCTTGCATTGCGGGTGTAAGTATAGGTTTGCGGTCTGGGTATATACATATTTCTAAGGGTAAGGTTTACCTCCCAATCGGGTTGCACATTATCACGCCTGGCTTCCCAGTCGGTGTAAAAGCGGGCTGGGTAACGGCTGCTGTTTATTCCCTTAAGCTCTCTCACCAATGTTTGCTGAAAATATTCGTTACTGAAGTTATATCCGTAATTGCCCCAACCGGTATTAAAAAAATAAGAATTATCCTGCACCGGGTTAATAACCACATTTACTATTGCATTTTGATAGGCTTCATCCATTTTTACACGTGTGTCTTCGTAACCGGGTACCAGTTTATCTGCCTTTTTTAAATAGGTGTAAGCTTTTTTTGCATCATCACGCCCCGGCTTGTTTAAATAGTAAGTCGCCTCTTCATAATATTCTGCTGCAGCCTGCTTTTTAAGATCGTAAATGGTTTGCAGATAGTTTGTGGGTGTTACCAAACGGCTTGCAGCATCTGTTTCAATTATTGCATCATGCATTTCCTGTAAAGTGCTGTATGCATCAATCATTTTATCCCAGCGGGTAAGTTCTTTAGAACTGCTATAACTATTTATTTTACGTAAGTTTCTTTGCTGTGCCATATTATATAAAACGGGCAAAGCATTCAGGGCGCTGGTATCGCTGCTGCGTTTCTTTAGTGTTTTAATGGCATCAAAAAGCGTATTATCATTATCACTGCGTGATAAATAATCTTTGCTGGTTTTGCAGCCTGCTAAAATAAAAAGGCTGAGTATTGTGTAAAAAATGTATTTCATAATTATAACTTCTTTATATAATATACGAGCAATACAGGTACCAAAGTTACAACAGGCGTGGATGTTATAAAAAGATTAACAGGGCAAAAAGTATAAAAATTAAAGGCGGGATGTACAGGAAAAGAAGGTTTTATCAATCCCTAAGGCAACGAACGGAGAAGCCATCTTGCTTTTTATAACCATCCCTGCCAATTAAATCGTCGAAATATTTAAGGTTGCGGCCCCAGGCATAGCGGGAATAAAACTCGGTAGAACTCCACCAATAACCCAATTTGCCTATGAAGTAAAACATGCCATCAAAGTCGCGGAAACCACCAGGGAGCGCTTTAAAACCGGTGCTGTTAGTGGCGCCGGTATTAGGGCTGGCCCATGTTGCGGTACCGGTTTGCTTCATGGAGCTACCAACTGCTGTAGTATCTGTTAAACATGTTTCTAATGCTGTCCATTCCTCAATGCTGGGGATATGCCAGCCTTTTGGGGCCAGACCTCTTGGATCATTAACAGCAAACCAGTTGTATAGCTTGCCATAAACTGCCGCATACCTGGCAGAGTCGTTATTAAAATAACAGTAAGCCCCTGTAGTTAGTTTAGTCCATTTACTGGTGTCGGTCACTTTAGGTATGGGGTCACCATTCCTGTATTTTGCTACATCAAGATTTTTTTCCATCCAAACCTGTTCGCAAATAACTACACCCGGAAGTTTCGGTTTTACTGGTTTATCAATAAAGGGCAAGGGGTTAACATCAACGCACCATAAGATAAACTCGTCATCAGGAAAAAATTCCAGGGGCTTTTGAGCGTTTACCAAAAAAGGGCTGAACAGGCACAAGGGTAAAAAAATAAATAAAAACGGTTTGGTCAGTTTCATTATTAATACGATATAAGGCGGTGTTTGCGGCGCTTGCCTGATGTTGATAAGGCAATTTACAATCTTTGCTGTATTATGCAATTATGTATAATTAAATTTGCGCCATGTTAACCGGCATTAAATACAAATGTGAAAAAAAAAGCTACTAATTTTTATCAAATAAGAAAAAATTAGGGGCATAATTGCCCCACTCATCCCCATACTTCCACCGTTCATCCTTTTACGCCAGCTTGTGCAATTTATTTTTTTGCCACCAAACTCAATGCCGGCAAGGATTTGCCCAATTTATTGCTAATATTGAGCGCCCACTACTATAAAAAATATGGTATTATGTGTTGCATAGTACTAAAATATTATTATCTTTGTGATGTGATAGGGCATAAACCGGTTATTTTTTATCACAAGTTCTTTAAAGTATAGCCTTATTTCGAACCGCACCTCGTTTCCCTTTTAGCCATGATGGGGCGAGGCCAGGGTAAAAGTATAGCCATGAAAAAATTATTTTTTGAAATGAACCTCAACCCAACTCTTTTCTGCAGAAAAGAAATCGCTGAGGTTAAAAAATTGAAGCCATGAACATTGATAACACAGCCAGCCAGATGCGTAAGGGAGTTCTGGAGTTTTGCATCCTCTCTATAATAAAAGAGGGCGAAGCCTACCCTTCGGATATCATTGAAAAAATGAAGGCGGCAAACTTGAACATCCTGGAGGGGACTTTGTACCCCCTGCTGACCAGACTTAAAAATGCAGAACTATTATCCTATCGCTGGGAAGAAAGTACCGGCGGGCCGCCACGTAAATATTTTACCCTCACCGAAAAAGGCGCAGGATTTTACAAAGAACTTGAAACAACCTGGTTTGAACTGGCCAATGCCGTCAGGGCGCTAACCCGTACTGAACAGGAAGATATTATTAACAACGATCCCGGTAATGAAAGGGATAACAACTTCAACAACTCATAATAAAAAAAGTATAGCCATGTTTTTTTTTGTTGCACCAAAACAACTAACGAAACGAAAAAATTAAAGCCATGAAACAAGTAATAAATATCAACTTCCAGGGACGTGTGGTTCCGATAGAAGTTACAGCATTTGACCTGCTGAAAAATTATACCGAAAGCCTGAACCGGCATTTTGCCAATGAAGAAGGTAAGGAAGAAATCATCAACGACATTGAAAGCCGTATTGGTGAACTGTTCCAGGAAAAAATAACCAAGGGGGCCACCTGTATTACAGACGATGATGTTCATGCCATTATTAAAAATATGGGCAGGCCCGAAGAATTTGAAGCCATGGATGATACGCAGCCTCAGTCATTTGCATCATCTGCACAAGAGGAGCAATCAACCGGCAGTGCTTCATCATCAACCGGGAATAAAAGATTATTCCGTGATGAAAATGATAAAGTACTGGGGGGTGTGTGCAGTGGTTTGGCCAACTATTTTAATATTGATGTGGTGATAGCCAGGATAATTTTTGTGGTGCTGTTATTTTCCGGCATCGGGTTTTTAACCTACATCATTATGTGGATAGCCGTGCCAAGCACCGCTACCACACAAATTGGCGGAAGCAGGAAGAAATTATTCCGTAATCCTGATGAAAGATTAATAGCAGGCGTTTGCAGCGGTATTGGTAATTATTTCGGCATCAATGCCTGGATACCGAGGGTACTGTTCCTGCTCCCCTTCCTTTCTTTTATTTCACGCTGGGGCCATTGGGGCGGTTTCTGGGACTTTGGTGATATCGTGCGTTTTACCTTTAGCCCAACATCGTTGATCGTTTATATTATTTTATGGATAGTGATACCCGAAGCATTAACCACATCTGAAAAATTAGAAATGAAAGGTGAGAAAGTGGATATGAATTCGATCAAAGCTTCGGTAGTGGGAGAAATGAAAGGAGTGGGGAAAAAAGCAGAAAAATTTGGTAAAGATGCCTCTTCTGTAATAACCGAAAAAGCAAATGTTGTAGCAGGCGATGTAAAAAACTTTGCTAAACGAAACCGTGGCGGGCTGGGTAATGTAATTGCCATGATCGTTAAAATATTTGCCTATTTTATTATCGGTGTTGTTGGGTTGGTATTGGTGATTGGGTTATTTGCACTGGCAATAGTATCCATAGGTTTCTTTCCCTTAAAAGATTTTATTATTCATGATGACTATCAAAACATGGCAGCCTGGGGCACGTTGTTCTTCTTCATAGCTGTTCCTATTATCGGCATCCTCACCTGGATCATCCGTAAAATTGCCAGGTCTAAAAGCAATGGAAGGATGCTTGGTTTTTCATTTGGAGCACTATGGGTTATTGGTTGGGTGTGTTTTATTTTGCTGATCTCATCTATCGGCCGTGATTTTAATTACAGCAGTAAAAATGTAACTGAACAGGAAATTGGTTTGTCAAACCCAACTGTTTCAAAACTGTATATAACTTCCAAATCACCTTTAGACAGGTACAGCCGCAGCAGGTTTTTAAGGTTTGAACCTTTTGAAGGATTACAGGAAGATACGGCATACGTTAATAATGTAGATGTACGTATTTTAAAATCAACAAACGATAGTTTTAAAGTTACTGTTATAAAAATGGCAAGCGGCAGAACGAGAACTATTGCTGAAAACAATGCTGTGCAAATTCAATACAGCGGTGTACAAACAGACTCTGTATTGCTGATGAATAAAGGAATTGCCATTAATAAAACTGATAAATTCCGCAATCAGAGAGTAGTACTTACTGTTTATGTACCTGCCGGCAAAAGAATAAAAGTTGATAACAGCCTGGGTTGGTTTAATAATGTTCACATTGGCCGCGATTACAATAACAGTGACTGGTACTATGATTCGGATGATGATGCACACGACTGGAAAACAGGTGTGGAATATAAAATGGGACAGGATGGACGGTTGTATAATTTAAGCGGAACACCTGCCAGCAGATCGGGCAGCACAAGAGTGAATATAAACCGCAACGGCGTAGAAGTAATAACCAACGACAATAACGATGACAACTACCGCTATAACAATGGGGAGCCAATGAATAAAATAGACTCCATGAAAATTAAACTGGAAAATGAAAAGCAAAAAGTAAAAGACTCATTGGAAAAAGTGAAACAAAAAATTGAGCAGCAACTTGAAAAAATCGGAGATAATACAGACCCTGTCCCCTTAAGCGCTACATTACCGGTTTTTAATCCAATGGTGAGTATTGATTAAACCTGTTTTATCAGTAATTAAAAATTAATCAAATGAAAAAACATTTTATTTCTGTGGTGTTTGGTCTAATGACCCTTATTTTTCTCTCATCCTGTTTTCATGATCATAATATTTCAATCAACATATCAGATGATGACGATGAATATGAAATGGACGCATCGTACCAAAAAAATAAAACACACGCTGTACAGGTTTACCTTAATGATCACCTGCTTAACCACAGGCTGTCTGTAAAAAACAGGTGGAAAGATGAAGAAATAACACTGGATGATAATACAAAGGTTTACCTAAACTCGTACCCGGGAAAACTGAGAATAAAAATTGACAAGACAGAAAATTCTGAAGAATCGTGTGAAAAAGTAAGGCAGGTTTGCGAAGAGGTAAAACAAATTTTAGCAGATAATTAAAATCGTTTCAATAGTTGAGTTGAAGTTGAAACCAACCAGTCCTGCCATTTTTGGCAGGACTCTTTTTATTATATTTGGTACATGAAAGATAACTTTTCACACGCTGCTGCTGAATATGCACAATATAGGCCAACATACCCCGCTAACTTATTTGAATTTATTTTGAGTTACGTTAAAGAAAAAAAACAGGCCTGGGATTGCGGTACAGGCAACGGCCAATCGGCAGCGGTATTAAGCAGTTATTTTCAAAAAGTATTTGCTACCGATATAAGCCAGGCACAAATTAATAATGCGTACAAAGAAATAAATATTGAGTATGCTGCAGAGCCTGCGGAAAAAACAAGCCTGCCCGATAATGCTGTTGACCTTATTACCGTGGCACAAGCCATACACTGGTTTAATTTTAAAAAATTTTATGCAGAAGTAAACCAGGTAGCAAAACCAGGCGCAGTTATAGCAGTTTGGACATATAGCTTACTGCATATTTCTGAAGAAATTGATCTGATCATTAATGAATACCATTACAAAACGCTGCAAACTTTTTGGGATACCGAACGTAAATACGTAGATGATGGGTAGGCCGGTATTCCTTTTCCATTTAAAGAAATTAAAACTGAATCTCTCAGCATAAAAGTAAACTGGACGGCAGAAGACCTCAATGGATATTTTAATACCTGGAGCGCTCTAAAAAAATTTATTGCGGCCAATTCTTTTAATCCTGTACCTGCAGTGATGAATAAAATAATACTGCATTGGGGTAGTTTAAACAAAAGAAAGATGATCTTTCCGGTATATTTAAGGCTGGGAATTATTAAATAAAGAAGGGCTTACCTTTACAGCTCAAAAATCAATTCTACATAAAACAGTGATGTTACATGAAAAATACACCCTTTACACAAAAACATATTGACTTGGGCGCCAAGATGGCTGAATTTGCCGGATATAATATGCCCATCAGTTATTCGGGCATTAATGATGAGCATGCTGCGGTACGCAATTCGGCCGGCGTGTTTGATGTAAGCCACATGGGCGAATTTATTTTAAAAGGGGAGCATGCCCTTGATCTTATTCAAAGAATAACAAGCAACGATGCGTCTAAATTAACAGCCGGTAAAGCACAGTATAGTTGCATGCCAAATAAAGATGGTGGTATTGTTGATGATTTGATTGTGTATTGCCTGGAAGAAAACAATGCCTATATGCTGGTAGTAAATGCGGGCAATATTGATAAAGACTGGAACTGGATTCTGCAGTTTAACGATAAGGGCGTGGAGATGCATAACATTTCGGATAAAACCTGTTTGCTTGCCATACAGGGCCCCAATGCAACAAGAATTTTGCAGCCGCTTACCGAAATGGATATTATGAATTTGAAATATTACACATTTACCAAAGGCACATTTGCCGGTGTTGAAAATGTATTGGTAAGCGCAACCGGTTATACAGGTGCAGGTGGTGTGGAAATTTATTTTCCGTGTGAATGGGAAGGAGAAAACAAAAGCGGGGATGCAGATAAAATATGGGATGCTATTTTTGAAGCAGGAAAAAAAGGAGGCATTAAACCTATTGGGCTGGGAGCAAGAGATACGCTGCGTTTGGAAATGGGCTATTGTTTATATGGCAACGATATTGATGATGCTACATCGCCGCTGGAAGCGGGCCTGGGCTGGATAACTAAGTTCAGCAAAGCTTTTACCAACAGTACTTATTTTGAAAAACAAAAAGCCAAAGGCATTACTAAAAAATTAGTAGGATTTGAAATGATTGAAAAAGGCATTGCCAGGCACGACCATATAATAAAGGATTTTGAAGGTACTGTTATTGGCAAAGTAACATCGGGCACCCAATCACCAACATTAGGTAAGGCAATTGGTATGGCTTATGTTGATACCAGATTTGCGGCAGCCGGCAGCGAAATTTATATCAGCATACGTAATACATTAATTAAAGCTAAAGTAGTTAAGATGCCGTTTGTTTAATTGATAATTTTTTAATTGATAATTAATAATGTTTTAGGTGGCAGGGTTTTCTTTTAAATAAAAAAACTTTTTAGTTTAATAAATTATCTATTATTTCATTATCAATTATCCATTAGCTAACATGCCTCATATTCACATAACCTCATTTATTGCAGCACCGGTTCAACTGGTTTTTAATTTAAGCCGCAGCATTAACCTGCACCAGGTATCCATGGCAGCAACAAATGAAAAGGCAATAGACGGTGTGCTTAATGGGTTGATCAATAAAGAGGAAACCGTTACCTGGCAGGCTAAACATCTTTTTAAAATAAGGCTGTTTACCTCAAAAATTACAGCCATGCAAAGCCCTGATTTTTTTATTGACGAAATGATAAAAGGCGATTTTAAAAGTTTTCGTCACGAGCATCATTTTAAAGCCACAGAAAATGGCACCATTATGATTGACCTGGCAGATTTTGAAACCCCCTATGGAATAATAGGTAAAATTGCCAACCGTATTTTTCTAAGATCATACATTGAAAAATTTTTGATAAAAAGAAATGCAGTAATTAAAGATTATGCAGAAACCGAAAAGTGGAAAACCATTTTTGAATTAAATTAAAATAATGCAAACAGCCAAACCCCAATTATATACCTGCCTTTCACCTGCGCTTTTAGATTTTTATGATATTGATAAAAGCATTGTGGTGATCATTGATGTATTGAGGGCCACATCTACCATTGCCACTGCGTTGTATAATGGTGCAAAATCTGTTATTCCTGTTGCCGGTGTTGCCGATTGCATACGCATTGGAAATCAAATTGACTGCATCACCGCAGGGGAAAGAGATGGCCGGATAGCCGAAGGATTAGCATATGGCAACTCTCCTTTTGAATACCCCCGCGAATTTGTAAGCGGCAAAACCCTGGTGTTAACCACAACAAACGGCACCCGGTTACTCCACATGGCGCATGATAAAAATGCAAAAGCAATCATCACGGGATCCTTTCCAAATATTTCTGCAGTTTGTGATTTTCTGTTGGCTCAAAACCAAAACGTAATACTGGGTTGTGCAGCATGGAAGAACAGGGTGAATATTGAAGACAGCATTTTTGCAGGTGCCGTGATCAACAGGATAGGAAAACATTTTTCCATAAACTGCGACTCTTCCCAAATGGCAGCAACTATGTATAATGATGCTAAAGAAGATATGTTTGAATTTATGAAAATAAAAAATGCTTCGCATTATCAACGTCTTACCGGGTATGGATTAGAAAAAGATATTCGTTATTGTTTAACAGCTGATGTTGCCAATATTACGGTTGTATATGAAGATGGAAAACTGTTGGCAAAGTAAGCGCCTCATTATTTTTCAAATGTTGATTCTTTAACATAAGTTTCTTACTAATCTTTTAGTAACAATTCGGCGCTCACTTATTTTTCGTTACTTTTGCAAATTGCCTTTTTCAGAAATAGATATACTTTAAAGTAATTATCCGTTCAAATCTGAAATCCTAACCCGGCAATCTAAAATCCAGAATGGCTTTACCGCACCTTATTAAATATGTGTACAACAATGGTTCCGACGAAGTGATCCGCCGCGGCAAAAAAATACATGCCATGGGATTTGTTGAGCTGGTTGAGCATGACCAGCTTATGGGTGGCGTTGTATTCAGGGTAAAGGATGACAGTTACGCTACTTTTTATAAAGTGTATATTCAAAAATACACCGATGCCAAATCAATGACTGTGCGCTGCAGTTGCCCGTACAATTTAGGGGATATATGCAGGCACGAAGCTGCAGCATTGATACGCCTGCAGGATATGGTTGATAAGAATATGCTGGGTAATACAAATATGCAGTATAACCAGCGGCATACGGTTGCCAAGATGAAGCATATTGAATTAAAGATGATCAAGCTGCTTTCATCGCCGGGTATTTATGCCGAAGCCGAAAATATTTTGCGCAGTACAAAAGCAAATATTATAAAAGCCGCTGATGAACGTGTAGAAGCCGATTTGATCATTGATGGAGAATCTTTTCCATTGGTAATTCAAAAAAATGACGAAAGGAATTTTGACACCTCCTGCAAATGCGGCGAAACTGAACACCCCCTTTGCGAACATAAGACTTTACTATTTCTGCAACTATTAGATGCTTATGGTGCCAACTATTTCGACAGCATCCGTAACTGGGATAAAGAAAAAAATAAACTGCTGCAGATATATGGCTACAGCCTGGATGATGATTTGAAAAACAAGTTTGAATTTACTTATAAAGAAGGCAAACCCTTTTTAAAAGTGCTGGACAGCTCTATAAAAAGAGTTGCAGCAGGTACAGTAACAGCAAGGCCTGCAGAGGCTTTTATTGTACCATCTTTACCAACCGAAGAAGTGGCAGTGGAAGAACCGCCTGCAAAAAGATTGGGTGTTGTTTTTAATTTTAATGCCGGCATGTATCCTTATTTTGACCTGGATGCGGTGCAGGGCGAAACCAATGACGAACAGAATAAATATTTGGGAAAAGTTGAAAAACTCGATCTTACTAAATTTGTAAATACCGAAGTCTTCAGCGAAGATGATAAAATGTTATTGCAACAGGTTCGTAAATTACAAAGCCCCGAAATAAATAAATACCTTGACCGCAACTCCCCCTTCAGTGGTATTTGGGAAAACATCATTCATACCGATGGTGATGATTTACCCGAAGACACAAAGGCGCTGATTGGAGAATACCTGCAGCCTAAACTTAAAAAAATATTTGAAGAACAGGCGGGCAACAATTTTCTTTTTTACCTGCCTGCATCAAAACAATTTACCACAGCCAACCTGGTTGAAATTGAATTAAGCGGTCATTTTATTGCACCGGTTTTTAAAGTGCAGGCCAGCAATGGTCATTTTGAAGTTGCCTGCACGGTAAAATTAAAGGGCGATACTATTCCTTTTACTGATAATGAATGCAACAGCAGCCTGGTTTATTTACATGATGATGTATTGTACCTGTGGCAAAAAGCCGAAGATGTTTTGCAGGCCGAAAAATTTCTGAAAGAAGGAAATATCCAGCTCAGCAAAGATAACTGGGCCGAAAAAATGAGAAAGGTTATTATGCCGCTTACCAAAGAATACAAAGTAGAATTTGATAAGAGCTTAGTAAGGGAAATTAAAAGCGGTGAGCCCGAAGTAAAACTACAGTTGCAGGAAAAGGGTGACTACCTTGTTTTTCAGCCCATATTTACCTACAAAGGTTATGAAACCCGGCCTGCCGATAAAGAAAATATAACCATACCCGATGGCGATAAAATACTGATCATTGAGCGTAACCTGGAAGCCGAAGAAATTTTTTTAAAAAAATTAGAGAGCCTGCACACCCTGTTTGTAAGGCCCGATGATAATAAAAATAACCTGGTATTAAGAGGTGCCGATGTATTGCGCAATAACTGGTTCTTTTTATTTGTTGATGCTATGAATGAAATGAAAGTGCCGGTTTTTGGTTTTGAAGCGCTGCGCAACTTTCGCTTTAACACAGCCCGGCCCAACACACATATACACGTTAGCAGCGGCCTCGATTGGTTTGATGCTAAAGTTGAAATTGAATTTGGCGAGCAGCGGGTTGGCATTGATGAAATAAAAACAGCGCTGTTAAATAAGCAGTCTTTTGTACAGTTGAGTGATGGTACGCTGGGCATATTACCCGATGAATGGCTTAAAAGATATTCGCTGCTTTTTAAAGTGGGCGATGGCCGGAGTGACCAGTTGCGCTTATCAAAATATCACATGAGTGTGATAGATGAGTTGTATGAGAACAGGGACGAAAAAGAATTAAGTTTTGAACTGGATGAAAAATACGAACGCCTTAAAGAATTTAAAAACATTCCTGAAACTGAAGCCCCGGTTCATTTACAGGATATCCTGCGCCCTTATCAAACCTCGGGTTTTCAATGGTTAAATTATTTAAACGATGTGGGCTGGGGTGGTATTTTAGCCGATGATATGGGTTTAGGTAAAACTATACAGGCTTTATGTATGCTGCATCATTACAAACAAATTAATAATGGATTAATGGCATTGGTTGTTTGCCCCACAACTTTAATATATAACTGGAAGAACGAAGTACAAAAATTTGCACCTTCATTAAGCTGGCATATACACCATGGAAGCATCCGCAGCAGGAATATAGAAGAATTACAGAAACATAATATCATTATCACAACTTATGGAACTTTAAGAAGCGATATAATGGTATTATTGAAAATAAAATTCGATTATGTAATTCTTGATGAGAGCCAGGCGATAAAAAACCCTGCATCAAAAGTTACCCGGGCAGCCGGGTTGCTTAATGCCAAAAACAGGCTCTGCATGAGTGGTACACCCTTGCAGAATAACACCTTTGATATTTTTGCGCAAATGAATTTTTTAAACCCCGGCCTGCTGGGTAATATGGAATTCTTTAGAAATGAATTTGCCACACCTATTGATAAATTTGGCGAGCAGGAACAAAAAGAACATTTACGTAAACTATTATTCCCGTTTATTTTACGCCGCACCAAAGAGCAGGTGGCCAAAGACCTGCCGGAAAAGACTGAAACTATTTTGTTTTGTGAAATGGAAAAAGAACAGCGTAAGGTTTACGAGGCTTACCGCAACAGTTACCGCGAAAAGATCCTGGGCACTATTGATCAGCAGGGAATTGGTAAATCGCAGTTAACCATTTTGCAGGGGCTTATGAAGCTGCGCCAGATATGCGACAGCCCGGCCATTTTAAATGAAGAAGAAAAATATCCAAACCACTCTATAAAATTAGATGAGCTTGCACGGGAAATTGAAGAAAATATTGGCCACCATAAGGCACTTATATTTTCACAGTTTTTAGGAATGCTGGCGTTAATAAAAAAGAAATTAATTGAAGACAATATACCCTTTGAATATTTCGATGGAAGCACATCGGCACCCGACAGGGAAAAAGCCATTCAGAATTTTCAGAACAATGATGAATGCAGGGTGTTTTTGATTTCGTTAAAAGCCGGTGGTGTGGGTTTAAATTTAACTGCTGCCGATTATGTGTATATAGTTGATCCCTGGTGGAACCCGGCTGTAGAGCAGCAGGCCATTGACCGTACCCATCGTATTGGCCAAACCAAAAATATTTTTGCCTACCGGATGATCTGTATTGATACTATTGAAGATAAGATACTGGAGTTACAGGAACGTAAACGTAAATTAGCAAGCGAACTGATTGCTGATGATGCCAGCTTTGTAAAAGCCCTCTCCAAATCTGATGTGGAATATTTGTTCAGCTAAAGGCCGGATAGAAAACAGCCATGTTATTTTTAGCAACTAAGAAGCAATAAAATCTTTTAATCGCTTAAATTCCCTGTGGTCAGGGGATTGAAACAGGCTATTAAAAACCTGCCCTAAAAATTTTAAAATTAAATTAAGGGATGTGTGCTGTGTGGCTTCGGTATGGTTTTTCATAAAGTTGGATTTTGAAAATTAAAAGTACAGCTTCATCAAACAATTATTTAGCGCGGTTTTGCTTAATTTTAATGCGGGTAATTTCCGAAGTGCCGTTAGTTATTTTACGGAATGCCCGTTAACATTACTGCGAAACCTTTTGTTCTTTTTATAATAACGTATTGGGTAAACATCGGGGTTTTGCCTTATTTTACTGATGAAGTTTTTAATAATCTGCAGCACAATATGGCCTGACTTGGGCTGTTCCTGGGTTCTGTTCATAGGGTAATTGTTTAAGTATTTATCTTAACGGCATACATTTAATATTATTGTATAATAAATATCAATTTTAGCCGCAGTAAATAGCTTTAGTTAAAAAACAAATTACCTGCCAGGTGAATTTACGTGGGGCAATGTAATAAAGCAGGAAGCTACGATCCAGCAAATAATGGCAATAAAAGCAATGGCCTTTGACCTGGAAAGCGTGACTTGTAAAAATTTTTCCTAAATAAGGTATTAAATTGTTTATAAGAGAACAGGCGGGTTTAAAATAGCCGGTTTAATTTTTAAACGGCTTATAATTTTTTAACTAAAAGAATTAAGGATATTTTTTAATGGAAATAAATCCTGTTATTAAATTTATAACCATTTACCCGGTAAAATCGCTGGACGGAATTTCGTGGCCCAAAGCCAGGATTGGTACCGGGGGGTGTTTGCTGCACGACAGGGAGTATGCAATTATTGACAGCAACGGAAAATATGTTAATGGCAAATCAAATGCCCTGGTGCATTTACTCAGATCGGAAATAGATTTTGAAAAAAAACTTATTTCTTTCAGGCATGAAACAGCAATTACCTGGCAGCAGTTTCATTTGCAAAATGATAAAGCACTTATTGATGAATTTTTATCAGCATTTTTTAACATGCCCGTTGCGCTGCATAAAAATACCGAAGGTAAATTTTTGGATATACCTGTTAAAAGCGGGATGACGGTTTTATCAACAGCAAGCCTGCAAACTGTTGGCGGCTGGTTTAATAATATGCCGCTGCAAGAAACCAGGAAGCGCTTCAGGGCAACAATAGAAATTGCCCATGTGCCTGCCTTTTGGGAAGACAGGTTATTTTACCAGGAAGAAACCGTTGTTGAATTTAAAATTGGCGAAGCCACATTATATGGTATGAGCCCGCGTGCAAGATGTGTAGTACCAACCCGGCATCCCCAAACCGGGGAAGGTATTCATGCATTTCAAAAAACATTTGCAAAGCAAAGAATTGAAAACCTGCCGGAGTGGTCCACGCTGGATGATTATGGGCATGGATATTATTTATCGGTAGATTGTTATATACCCCCAACAGAATTTGGAAAATGGATTGAAGTGGGTGATGAGGTGAAGATCATGGGTAAAAAAACTATAGCATAATTTATTTCTTATTCATATTTCAATAATAGCCCCCGGGTTAAATAATTGATGTTCGTTTTGCTGAATATAACCCAATTGGTTGGTAAGCATGGTTGTGTTGCCTATTTTAAAAGCGGGTGTGTTGCAATGGTGGTGGCCATAAATCCAATATGGGGCATTGCTGCTTTCAATAAAGTTAAACAGCTCTGTAGCAAAAGCACTGCTTATTTCACTGTGACGGTATTGCGCCGGGTAATGCATCAGTGTAGGCACATGGTGTGTTATTACAATGCATTGCTTATCGCCGGGCTTTGCCAGTGCGCCTTTTAAAAATTCAAAACCAGTTTGGTGCAGTGCATTAAAATCGGTTGTAGTAAATTTATTGCCTTTGTTTTTTATCTGGTAAAAGTCGTTTACGTTTTTCTGAACTTCCCACTCATGCTGAGGTGGTATTTGGCTCCATAAAGTACTAAACACTAGCTCCACATTTTTGTAAGTAATGGTTTGGTTGTTCAGCAAAAAAACATTCTCCTTTATTTTTTCATGTAGCGGTGTTTTTACATCAGCCAGGTCATACTGATAATATTCGTGGTTGCCCGGTATCCAATAAGTGGTTTCAAAGTTATCAGCGCAGTAATTAAAAAAATCATCATGACCTTTCATTGTCTTAAATAAAACAATATCCCCGCCAAGCAATAGTATATCCCCTTCCGGTTTTAACGGAAATTGTTTCAGGTAGTTTTTGTTTGCCTGGAATTCTAAATGCAAGTCGGAACAGTATTGGAATTTCATTTTTTATGGTTCAACTTTTTAACAGCTTTGTCAAAATCACTTTCTATTAAGCGGTCTTGTGCAATATGGTATATTTCAAATTCCTTTTCAGCCAAGGCCAACGCTACTTCATGAGATACTTTTCCTGCATCTTTAAGTATTGCCCGTTCATTAAATTGTAAGAAGGCATCTAATTTCATAACCCAATCTTTCATATACATTACCACTCCTTTTTGTGCCTGGCTTTCGGCATAGTCCAGGTACATGGTTACTATTCTGTTCAGTCTGTCTAATTCTTTTTCATCAAGATAATTCTTTGCAATGCCAATATCTGTCTTGCGGATGTTGCCGGCAGGTGCATTTTTCCAGGTGGTAAGCCCCATATTGGTTTTGTTGCTGTCAACTCTTGCAGCCACAATTTCAGCCGCGGTTTGCCCGGTAATTGCCCAACGCAATTTGTTTTGCACTGTGGCAAAAAATCTTTTAGTTACCTCGCCATCTTTTGCATAATCGGCACTGCATTGCGAATAGATGTCGGTTATTTTTTGGTAGAACCTGCGTTCGCTGGAGCGGATGTCACGGATGCGGGCTAACTGCTCTTCAAAATAATCTTTACCAAAAATATTATCAGGATTTTTCAATCTTTCATCATCCATCGTAAATCCTTTGATAATGTATTCTTTCAGCCGTTCAGTTGCCCAAATACGAAATGCTGTTGCCTGGCTGCTGTTTACACGGTAGCCTGCTGAAATGATTGCATCGAGATTGTAGAACTGTGTGCCGTAAGTTTTACCATCAGCAGCAGTATGTGCAATTTTTGCACTAACTGAATTTTGGTCAAGCTCTTTCGTTTCAAAAATATTTTTCAGGTGTTTTGTAATTACGGTTCTGTTAACGCCAAACAAATCAGCAATTTTTTGTTGGGTAAGCCAGATGGTTTCATTCTGTAAAAAAATTTCAACCTTCACCTTACCATTTGGTGTAGTGTAAAGTAAAATTTCGTTAAAACCTTCTTTTGCTATTTTATTTTTCTTAGGCATGTAAGTTCATTAATTCGGTTAAATATTTTTTCATGTCATTTTGCAGAGTGGCCAGTTTTTTTCCAATTTTTCAATTTCTGTATGCACTTTGGCAATATCCGCTTCTTCTACAAATGTATCTATATAAACTAAAATTTTAACTACTTTCGCCGCAGCAATAACATGGACATACTCTTAGACATATTAACAGAAATGGTAAAGGCGCACCCAACCTCCAGCTTTGTAAACAGCCTGCACCAGCAATATTGTAACCGGGGTGGGCTTAGTAAAAAGCAATTAGAAGGCCTGCACAGCAAGGCAAGCAAAACCGAAACAATTTCGCAGGGCAAACTGGCAACTTTAGAAGCCATCATCAAAAAAAAACCAACCAGGGAAAGGGCTGCGGCAACCATTTCGGCACCATTGCCTGCAAAGGATGAGGCAGTAGGCAATCAACTTTCAGCCATTCTTGATAAATATCCCCAGCACAAAAGACTGTTGTTTTTAAAATCGAAATTCGATAACAATGAAAATATTTCTGCTTTAGAAATTGCCGAGATAGAAAAGTTTGGAAAGTTACTGTTGAAATAAATCTTACTCTTTCATAAAAACCTGCGCCGCTTCATCATTCTTTAAAAAGACCAATGTTGTTTTTCCTTTATCTTTCAGGTAAATCATTTTACGGGATTCGCCCCTTACTTTCAAACCATTTTCAGCACCAGACACAGCAGTAAAATTTCCTTTGCCGGTTCCTTTTAAAAGTAAGGCTGAAGTGGCATCATATACACCCACCATTACAGCAGGATCATCGGAGTTGCCGCAAACCAAAATATCTTTTATGCCATCGTTATCTATATCATCAATAACCATATCGTTAATAGTTGACAATTGCGCTTTTTCCGGAAAAGGAATAAAACGGAACACAGCATTGCCTTCATTCATTAACACACCCGATGCAAAAAAATTGGTTTTAAAAACATCCATATTTCTTTTCTCGGCTTCTGTAAAAATGCCATCAAGTGTTTTACCCGAATAATCTTTGTAGCGTACAAATTTTTTACGCATGGATGGAACCTGGTCAATTAATTGATCTCTGCTGAACAACGGGTAGCATTTACCCTGAATGTAATAGCCCAGCACTGCATCATAACTGCCGTTATTATCAAAATCCTTTGCATAAATGGTGCAGGGTTCATTTATATTTCCTTTTATATTGGAATTTAAACCCCGGTTGCCCATTACAAGATCCATGCGGCCATCGCCATCCAGGTCTTCTGCTTTCATATTATACCACCAGCCGCTGAATGCATCCATGCTGATGAGTGTATCTTTTTGTGAAGGCAAGATGATATGAACTGTATTTTGTTTTTTTATGAACTGACCGTTCTCAACACTAAAAATTTCAAGCGGCATCCACTCCCCGCATATTGATAATTCATTTTTACCATCTCCATCTATATCAGCCCAAACAGCCTGGTTAACAATGCCTGGGTTAAGCAATGCTTTTGCATATTGACTGGTAACATCTGTAAAAACACCTTTGTCGTTTTGTAAAAGCATACTCCTGTCGGGCTTGGGGAAGGTGCCGGGTACCACATGACCGCCAACAAATAAATCCATATCGCCATCGCCATCAAAATCTAAAGCAGTAACATTGCTGCCGTTAAAACCCTCTGCAGGCAATGCGTTCAGCGATCTGGTAAAATTTCCCTTGCCGTCATTTATATACAAACGATCCTGGTATAAATTACTGCCTGCATTAAATTCGGCGCCGCCGCTCACTACATATAAATCCATATCGCCATCGCCATCTGCATCAAAGAAAAGCGAACCCATGTCTTCAAAATTTTTGTCGGTAATAAAAGCAGGCTGTTTCTTTTCGGTGAAACTACCATCGGCATTTTGCAGCATCAGCTTTCCTTCAAAACCTGCAGCACCGCCAATAAATATATCTTCCAGTTTATCTCCATTTACATCAGCTTTTGTAAAATACGGCCCTTTGCGGCTGCACTTATAAGGTATTAATGGCTCCCGTTTAAAATCAATAAAATCATCTTCTGTTTGTAAGTATTTTAATTTTCCCGCTGCGCTGATATCTTTAAAAAGGATGTTTGATTTTGTTGCCATTGTGCCGCTCATAATTACTGCATTAGATTCGTACAGGGTTAATTCCTGGTCGGCTCTTACATTTTCCAGTATAATTTTCTTTTGATTGGGAAAAGTTATTTCAACTTTTGCAATGATGGTTTCATCTGCCGTACCAAAATGTAAAACATGCTCCATGCTGGATAAAAAACCACGCTGCGGATGGTAATGCTGAAATTGTATTTGCCCTTTTGAATTGGTGAGTTTTACGGTTGGGCCATAAACCTCATCAAAAGACCCCGGGCTTTTGTAAAAACGAAACCTGAGAAAATGCGTTGCTGCAGAAAGTTCCCGGGTATTGTTTTTAAAAATAAAAGCAGGGCCATCAACATTGTTTACCACCAGGTCCAGGTCGCCATCATTATCCAGGTCGGCATAAGCAGCGCCATTCGAAAAAGAAGGCGGGGCATCACTCCAGATATTGGTATAATTATCAAACTTTAAACTGCCGTTATTGTGGTAAAAATAATTTTTTATGGGTACCGAAGGCATGCTTTGCAGCCAGGCATTCAGGTCAACAGATTTACCTTTATTCATGCTGTTAATAACAGAGTCCAGAACAAAAACCTTGTAATCCCAGTCGGTCATATCACGCTTGAGCCCGTTGGTAATGAACATATCTTTCCAGCCGTCATTATCAAAATCAATAACGAGTGGTGCCCAGCTCCATTCTGTTTCTGCTACGCCTGCATAATTGGATATTTCGCTGAATGTACCATCCGCATTATTCAGCTGCAGGCTGTTATGAGGGTACTGGTAGTACAAACCATATTTCAACAGCAGCTGAAACTTATCATAGTTTTGATTAACTGCAAATAATTGTTTTTGTCTTACAGGATCTTCCACAGCCATATCCACAACAAAAATATCTTCCAGCCCGTCATTATTAAAGTCGCTGATATCCGAACCCATGGATGAAAAACTGATATGCTTTATATACTCTGTAAGTTTATCAGTAAAAGTTCCGTTACGGTTATTGATGTAAAGAAAATCAGGTTTATTAAAATCGTTGGCGCAATAAATATCAGGCCAGCCATCTCCGTTAATATCAGCAATGGCGGCGCTTAAACCAAAGACATGACTGATCAATCCGGCTTTTTTAGTAACATCAAAAAAATGCCCATTCCGGTTCTCAAAAAGCCTGGCACTTACATACACGGTATTCGTATCCTGTACGTACACCTGTTTCCCGTTTACCATAGTAGCCGGGATGGTCATTGTCTTACTAAAATCGATCGGGTGATTTACAAAATAAACGTCTTTATCTCCGTCCTTGTCATAATCAAAAAAGTATGCCTGCATGCTGTAGCTGGCATCATCAAGCCCATACTCTGCGGCCTTGTCGGTGAATGTGTTGTTCTTATTATTGATATAGAATATCTTTTTCCGGAGGTTGGGGTCTTTATAACCTGACTTGCAAATAAAAATATCCAGGTAACCGTCATTATTAATATCAACCATGGTTACGCCGGTCTTTATTCCGGAACCGCCGGTAACGCCGGCCATTTCTGTTATGTCCTGGAATCTAAAATTACCGAGGTTTAAATATAATTTGTTACTGCCAAGGGTTGATACAAAATAAATGTCGTCCAGTCCGTCATTATTAATGTCTCCAACACTTACACCGGTACCCACGTAGAGGTTCTCGTACAGGTACAAAAACATGTTTGAGGTTTCAACAATATCGTTTCTAAAACCTACGCCGGTACTGCTTTCGGGTAAAAGCGTAAATTGTTTGGTACCATTTGGTTGTTGTGCAGATGCGGCAACAGTAAAAAAAACGATCACTAAAAAAGAAAAAAAACGGTGATTAATAATTTGCATGATTTGGTTTATTTAATGGCAGCAGGATATAATGTTTTCAAAACATGGTTGCCAACATCTTTGCCTTGTAAAATACTGATACGTGCTGTTTCGGGATAGTGGATACCGCCGTAAACCCTGCTCATACTTACTTCTGCCGATGCCTGGTAAAATGATTTGAAATGACGGGTATCGTTGCCGAATGGTATTTCTGTTTCATCTGTAAATGCATAATTATCGCCAAACAAAGCAGTAAGCACCGTGGCTGCTGCATTTGAAATAACGGCATGGCCGCTGGTAAACTCAGGGAATGGAGGTGTTTGAATATATGGCTGCCAGTTTTTATCAACATGGTCATTTATTACAGTTATGGGGCGAATAAGATTGGTCTTGAATTTTTCATCCCAGCAGGAAATAAAACCATCAAACATAGCAATGGCAGTAAGTGTATAGGCAAGCGAAGAGCGGCTAACGGTTTCGTTTTTTTCCTGGCAGGCCTGTTTGGTTATCATAAGCCAATGCCCGCCCGGCGAAATTTTGTGAATAAAATAATTGAGGTGCCCCATGTTTACAGATACATTCGGATTATCATCCCAATATTTTGCAATGGCTTTTTGTGTGGTATCCAGGTTTTTAACAATTTTGTAAACACCCATCATGGTTTTATAAAAGGTTGAATTTTTTTTTAGGCTGAAGGGTAATTTTTCTTTTGGAGAAAACTGGCCTGGTGAGGTTAAGGTATATGGCCTGATCGTGTTCCAGTGCGGTTCTATAGCCTGTGCATAATCGGCAGGTGTTGGTTGCCAGGTCCCGGGCCTGGTTGAAAGCGTAAACCTGGGCATACCCCGTGATTGATTATAATTATCCCGTTTGGCCCAGGCAAAAACACTGTCGGCAACAAGTTTACCATATAATATAGAATTTTTAATAAGTTCTGTATTGCCTTTAAGCAAAAGAGAATCAACAAATGCTTTGCGCCAGTTTTCTAATTTATATTCGGAGCCAACCAGGCTTTGTGCAACAAAAGAAAAAGAAACAGCGGCTGCAATAAAATTATCAACAGGTGTGTTTTTTGGCGGTGCCGGTATGTTACCAAGCCTGTTAATCTTACCAGATAAAGAAGATAGGGCAGGATCATCCTGGCGGATACATTCGTAAAACGCAATATTTGGATAGGCGTAAATGCGGCTGGCAACCGGTGGGGTAAAAAAATCTACCATTACGGTGTTTATCAAAAGCGAGTTAAGCTGGTGCAGTGTTTCTGCTTTGCCCTGTGCTTTTGCAGGCTGAAAATTAAAACTGAGTAATATGAAAAATAAAAAAATTATTCTTTTTAATGGTACCTGTTTAATCATTTTATTTTATTTGATAAGAAATCTCATCAAATTTAAAAAAATTAAACGGCTTATTCAAGTATAAGCTTAAATGGGCTGTTAAATAAACTTTATTACGCAATTGTATAATAAACAAACAAATCTTCCTACTGATTTTGTAATAAAGATTCTTCCTTTTTTAACTGCCTGTCGAAAATAAATGTACCAAAGGGGATAATAGAAGCAGCAAAGGCTTTGGCAAACCATAAAAAATTCTTTTTTAAACTACCCATTACTTCAAAAGCAAAATAAATAAAAGTAATAAAGAGTGCGCCATGCACCCAGCCGGTATATTTTACCGCCTGGGGAATGTGCATCAAATATTTAAGCGGCATGGCAATTAATAATAAAACTAAAAAAGAAATGCCTTCTGCAATACCGATCATTCTGAAACGGTGCAATAATTTTTGTTTATTATTTTTTATCATGCTCGTTTTCCCCCTTTAGGGGGTTAGGGGGTGTGAATTTAATAATTTACAACCTGCTCAACAATGCTTTCGGGTATATCACGCCATTCGTATTGCTGGTTTCGTAATTGAGGTTCAAAGCCCGCTTCTTTAATGGCAGATTGAATTGTGGTACTTGTAAAACGATGCGGCGCCCCGGCAGCGCTCACTACATTTTCTTCAATCATAATGCTTCCAAAATCATTAGCCCCTGCATTTAAACAAATTTGTGCCACCTGTTTACCTACCGTTAACCAGCTTGCCTGTATGTTTAAAATATTGGGCAGCATAATTCTGCTGATGGCGATCATCCGTATATATTCTTCGGCAGTTGTTAAATTATGCACTCCCCGTATTTTTGCTAAAAGCGTATCCACATCCTGGAAGGTCCAGGGGATGAATGCCAGGAAACCCTTTGCCCCGGCAGGTTTTCTGCTTTGCACTTCTCTAAGTTTTACAAGATGTTCAAAACGTTCCTGCAGGGTTTCCACATGTCCAAACATCATGGTGGCCGATGTGGTGATGTTTAGTTTGTGTGCTTCGTGCATAATAT